>JADJPV010000002.1:1200000-1500000 GCA_016713085.1 Chitinophagaceae bacterium
GCTACCACGCTGTCCCTTTTCTATGAAGGTTCACAATTTCAAAATGGCCGTATAAGTTATATTTACGGTGCTGCATCCGGAACTGCGCCATCGGGTTTCAGTAATACCGCTGATGTGAATTATGATGGTAACAGTAGTTCTGATTTAATGTATATTCCAAAGAGCCCATCTGAAATTACTTTTATCCCTGTAACTGTAGGTTCTGGTGTTAATGCCGTTACTTATTCTGCGCAACAGCAGAGCGATGCATTCTTTAAGTTCCTTGCGCAGGATAAATACCTCAGCAAACATATGGGCCAGGTTGCTGACAGAAACGGAGCTCTGTATCCTTTCTATCACAGATTAGATGCAAGATTATTACAGGACATCTTTACAAATATTGGAAGCAGAAGAAACACCTTACAGATCAGTGTTGATTGCTTAAACTTCCTGAACTTATTAAATAAAGATTGGGGATTGCGTGATTTCTTCCCTGTAAACAATCCATTGCGTGCTACTAAGAATGCTACAACAGGTGAAGTAAGATATCAATTGGCTACTTATACACCAAATGGTGCTTCTACACCAATTCTAGTTGACAAGTCATTCGTTAAAAGTACTTCAACTGCAAGTACATGGTCGGTACAGGTTGGTTTACGTTATATCTTCTAAGAATAACATCATTGCAATAACAAAGCCCTGCTGAAAAGCGGGGCTTTGTTTTTACAATAATCCTGCATAAAAAAGAGGAGCGACTGCGTCGCTCCTCTTTTACTTAAATATTGTTTGTTCTTTATTTTTTTAAACCCCACCCCCATTTCAAAAAATCCGGAAATGCTTTTGCCCATGTAGGTACATCATGTGTTCCGTCTTCCAGTTCAAGGTATTTAACAGCATGGTTATCATATCCTCTATTCTTTAACTCTGCAATTAAATCCAATGCGTCATCAATTGAATCGATGATACCATTATTATTTCTGTCTTTCTTTTCATCCAGCAATCCTGCCTGGATAAAAAACTTCAGCCAGGGTGCCGCCTCACCCTTCTTTACCTGGTTGTGCATGATCCGGTCGGCCTCATCTGTATATCCATCTTCATATGCTTTTTGCCGCCACCATAAGGAGCCTGAAAAAATTCCCGTTTTACTGAATTCTTCCGGATGGTTCCACACAATATCCATCGCCATCAACCCCCCTAAAGAAAATCCAGCAAAAGCTTTTTCCTTAAAATGAGGCAGATGATATTTTGTTTTGATAAAAGGAAGCAGTTCTTCAAAAATGAACCTCGTATACTCACTTGCTTTAGCGCCTCTTCCTAAATAATCGGGCTGGCTGGCAATTCCATACTCCATTTTCCGGTCGGGTCCGCAATGAATTCCAACACAGAGTATTGGCTCAATATCCTCGTAATAATAAAGATCATTGAGTATTGCATCAAAAGGCATCTTTGGAAGATCCTGTCCATCATTAACAAGCAGTAAACTCATTTTCTCAGGATGCTTCACATGCGTGGGCAAATAGAAATCAATCTTTACATCCCGTTCCAGGTAAGCAGAGCTCAGTTCCGTTTCTTCAACAAGGATACTCTGCGGTTTTTCCTTATGCATACATTCAAAAATAGGGAATATGAACTAAAATATTTTTCAAACCCTTTGTAAATGTTACAAAATTGTGTACTATATTGAAGGAATAAAAGTCACTATCCTGTTTCATTGCACTTCATTTATTAACTGACCTAAACAAATTATTATGAAGAAGATTGGTATCCTGCACGGCAAAGAACGTACTTTCCCGACCGCTTTTGTTGAAAGAGTGAACAGCAAAAAAATTGAGGGTATTATTGCCGAGCCTGTCCGTATTGACAAAGTTGTGCAAGGAGTAAACAATGGATACGCTGTCATAATTGATCGTATTTCGCAGGATGTTCCACATTACCGTGCCTATTTAAAAAATGAAGCTCTCAGTGGAACTGCAGTTATCAACAATCCTTTCTGGTGGAGTGCAGATGATAAATTTTTCAACAACTGCCTGGCTACTAAAATTGATGTGCCTGTTCCTAAAACAGTCATCCTTCCTTCAAAAGACAGACCTGATGATACCGGTGATGAATCATTCAGCAACCTGGCCTACCCCATGGACTGGGAAGGGATGTTTAACTATATTGGTTTTCCTGCATACATGAAACCTTATGCTGGTGGCGGATGGAAAAATGTTTACAAGCTGAATGATGCACAGGATTTCTTTGAAAAGCATGCTGAAACAGGCCAGCTTGTAATGCTGCTGCAGGAAGAAATTGTATTTGAAGAATACTACCGGTGTTACTGCATTGGCCGCAAGCATGTTCGCATTATGAGTTATGAGCCACGCAATCCGCATCATCTCCGTTATGTTGCCGATTTTCAGCCATCAGCAGAAAAATTAAAAATGATGACTGATATTGTTTTACGTATTAACAATTATCTCGGCTACGATTTTAATACTGTTGAATTAGCATTACGTGATGGTGTTCCTTATGCAATTGATTTTTGTAACCCCGCCCCCGATGCAGATCTTCCCAGTGTTGGACAGGAGAATTTTGACTGGGTAGTTGAAGCTGCAGCAAATTACGCCATTGAGCGTGCATTGGAACAGAAAGAAGGAGCAGATAATTTAACCTGGGGTGAATATATAAAACGTGGAGCCAATAAAACTCCTCTTTATTAAACAAGCTAAATTGAATTCATTGATATGAGTGCAATCAATTACAACCAGTTTACACTTGGCGTTGAAGAAGAATACATGGTGTTTGATCCTGAAACAAGGGAGCTCAAAAGTCATGAACAAAAAATTGTAATCGAAGGCCAGAAAGTGATCAGGGATAAAGTAAAAGCTGAAATGCACCAGGCGGTTGTGGAAGTTGGTACTGACCTTTGCAAGGACATTGATGAAGCATTTGCAGATGTTTCTTTATTGCGTAAAACCATCAGTGGTATTGCAGGCGACCTGGGACTTGCTGTTGGTGCAAGCGGAACACATCCTTTCAGTCATTGGCGTGATCAGCTGATTACCGATCATGTGCGTTACAACCAGATCGTTAACGAACTGCAGGAAGCTGCCAGAAGTAATCTCATTTTTGGTTTACACGTGCATGTAGGCATGGAAAACAGGAAGATGGCGATTCACTTAGCTAATTCTGCCCGCTATTTTTTACCGCATGTGTTTGCACTCAGCACCAACTCCCCTTTCTGGGTTGGGCGAATGACAGGGTATAAATCATTCCGTACTAAAGTATTTGATAAATTTCCCCGCACAGGCATTCCTGAATACTTTGACAGTATTGAAGCCTATGATAATTATGTTGCGCTGCTTATTAAAACAAATTGCATTGATAATGCAAAGAAGATTTGGTGGGATCTGCGTGTACATCCGTTCTTTAATACAATTGAATTCCGTATCTGTGATGTACCGATGACAGTGATGGAAACAACTGCTATTACAGCCTTATTCCAGGCCATTGTTGCCAAACTGTACAAACTGAGAAATAAGAACCTGAATTTTATTCAATACCAGCGTGCATTAATCAATGAAAATAAATGGCGTGCCAGCCGTTACGGTATTGATTGATACCTGATTGATTTTGGTAAAGAAGAAGAAACCAATACCAGAGCACTTATTTATGAGTTACTTTATTTTGTTGATGATGTGGTTGATGATTTGGGTTGCCGTCATGCACTGAATTTTATTCCTAAAATGATGGAACAGGGAACCGGTGCCGACAGACAATTAAAGGTGTACGAGGAAACTAAGAGTATGGAAAGTGTAGTTGATTATATTGGCGGACAGTTCCTGGCAGGAGTATAACATTCATCTTATAATATAACTCCGACTTTTAAGTCGGAGATTAAATCATTCAGACTATCGGCTTTAGCCATGATAACATTCAAGGCTAAAGCCGATTTTATTTTATACAAACCCCGGCTTAAAAGCCGGGGTTAAAAAATTAGTCATTCGTAAAGTCTTTTGACGTGGATGGAGATAAGATATTTTATTGCTCAAAATAAGCTACTGTTCCCCCCACCCACTCTTTATCTTTATTGTAACGCACACCAATCATTTTCCCTTTACTCATACGTGCAAGATTAGTAGCAAGATGAGGCCTTGCATCGCCTTCCAGCCAAACATACATCATACGTATTTCAACTTTAGCGGGAATATCAGGTGTTTCAATAACATCGGCATACTTTACTTTTCGCTGAAGAATAAAATTCTGGGGGTCAGTAATTGAATCAATATCTTCCTGTGTAATGTCAATCTTTACTCCCTGACCTGCAAAAGAAAACAGTGGTTTCAGTACATAGTTCTCTAAACCATCCGGCAACTCTTTCACCTCATTTAAAAAGAATGTTTGCGGTACATAAGGATGGTGAATAAACGGCAACGTGTATTTGCTGATGCGGTAAAACCAGTTGGGATGCGGCATCCATTCAACATCCAGATCCTGTGTAATATCTACTACATCACCCAATGATTCTTTATTTGCATTGAGGTCATCAAAAATGATACGGTTGTAAATGCGTTTTACTTCTGTTTTCTTTCCATCTTTTAAATAAAAAAGTTTTCTTCCTTCCTGAATCAGTTTGGTTAAACAAACTACTTCAATACCTGTGTAGTCTTTTGTGCAGGAAAAATCAATTCTTGTTTTCTGTATCTCGGGTTTTATTTCCAGCAATATTACATTCTCAACCGGCAAATCTCCAACAATCAATTTGCGCAGCATGCTGATGTATGATTCCCTGTTATATCCATTGAGATAATGACTGAAGTTAGAAGGAATTGAAAAATGCTTTTCAATCACTTCAGGATAATAAACCTGGAAGCCATACAAAGTTGGGAACCCCTGCATTTCAATCAGCTGAGGCTCCAGTTCTCCTTTTGTCATTAATACATACTCCAAAATCAAATGAAATCATATGTGATATCCTGTTCTCATTCGGCACTTTTTCTCCCGGTGGAATTGCATTCTCGGTCAGTTCAATAAATTTTGGATCACAAATTACATCCACAATACTTTCACAGGCATCAATTAATTTCTTCGTAAATTCTTTATCAACAAAAACCGGTGTTTCACAAACACGAAATTCAATATCACCTGGGTGCAGACTGTCAAGGTCTTTCAGAAATGCCTGGTATTTCTCCGCTGTAAAATTTTGATTAAAAGCATTGCGTAATGAACGAATCATACAGGATGTTTTATCTTCTAAAAATATCTGATTTTACGCAGAAAACAGAAAGATTTTAAACAGACACAGCATCCATTGAGAAAATGGAGCGGTACAAAAAGTTGGGAAGTATATGCGAATATGTGAGTAATATTTTGTCCGGATCTTCCAGGTGCTCAATCATGCTTTTCCATTTTTCAAAGCCATGATTGTCAATTACGGTTTTCTTTTTCTCTTCTGTTTGAAGATACATGCTCATACCAATAGCATCAGCTTCAGGATGGAACTGTGTGCCTATCATAAATTCATTAAACCGTATAGCCATGATTGCTCTTTCAAAAGGAACATGCGGCCGTTCTTTTTCAATACACAGCAGCTTTGCTCCTATTTCTTTCAGGTGTTTATGATTGGGTTGAATCACCTGGTAATCACGGCTGTCAACTCCGTAAAAAGGATTCACCAGACCTTCAAAAATAATTTCTTCATTTGCACCCTGTATCATGTGTATAGGGAATGCACCAAATGCAGTTGATTTCCGGGCACACACATTTCCTATTTCGAAATAGCGGCATGCCAGTTGAAAAGAATGGCAAATGAAGAACACATGTTTTTTCTGATCCTGCAGCGGATTTTCATTCCACTCTTTAACTTTTGTTATCCAGCCAAAGAAATTATTTTCCCAGTCTGTTCCTTTACTTTCCAGTGGACTGCCCGGCCCGCCAGTAGAAATATATACATCATAGCTGAGATCAGGTACTTCGTTCTTTCCCCTTACATCAAATTCAGCAAAATCAAGGTTCAGTTGATTGGCATCAGCAAACTGGTTCAGTATTTCACGGATACAACGCATGCCCTGATTGGCAAAGCCATCATATAAATCAAGAATTGCCACCCTTACATGCTTATTCACTCCGCTCATAGCGGCAAATTTATTGAAAAAATGATGTTTAAACAGACTTTCATCTATCCACAAATGTGGAAAGCCGCACAAAAAATCCCGCTGTACAACGGGATTATCCAAAAACAACCTATAAGAAAAAATGACTACAAACTGTTCAGTAATGCATTAATAGCCGCAAGGCTTGAAAGAGTTGGTTTAACAAAAGACACCATATTGGCTGCCGTCTTTTCTTCTTTTACTCCCAAATAATAACTGCTGCCTACTTTTGAAACTGAAACAAATATCACAGGTTCATTGACTGGAATATTCGGGAACGAAAAATGACGGAGTGTTGGATTTCCTGATAACTGTACAACAGAACGATAATTCTTAAACACTATATATACAGCTGAGTTGGCATTCGAAAATAAATCAGGTAAAACAGCTTTTATTTCAACACGTGGCTGGCTTGATGGTATTGACCTGTCTACGTTAACCCATCCTGTGCGGTATGTTTCAACAGCATAGCCTTTTGCAGCAGGATATGTATTGGTTGAATCCCACACTTTCACGAATGAATTATCAGTTGCCAAGGTCCAGTCGAACAACAAGGAATTTGTTACAACTGGTGTATTTCCATAAAAAATACTCATCCCCTGTTTAGGTTCAGCATCACGATAGCGGATAATAATTTTTCTGCTGCTTGCAACTGTAATTGGCTGACTGTTTGATGTAAGTCGTATATGCAAAGCTCCACCAGATTCCAAAGGATATTTATTTGTGCTTGTGGGTACTCCATAACGGATAAAATCACCTTTCTTCTGGAGTAATACATATTCAACTTTTACAGTACCGTTTAGTGCAGTTCCATTGAGCAGAAGTCCATTGGTCGGAAATGAAATCTGTAACCCACTGGCTGAACTAATCGTTGTATCTGTTGCTGTATTGATATTTTGTGCAGTGAGACTTCCTTCCAGGTTCTTTGATAAAATAAGTACCTGTGAATTTGCTGTTACATTATTTGTCCATGCGCTGTCTAATTGCTGGCCCGGGTCAGGTACAAATTCATTTGTATCCTTTTTGCAGGAAGCAATCAGAAGAAGGAAAAATAATAAACTGTTTAAAAATGTTTTCTTCATATTCGGGATTTAAAATAAAATAGGTGCTTTCCCCGGGTTACTGGAAACATCCGTATTTATTTGATTCATGATTTAGCGGTAACGCTGCCTGCCGCTGTACAAATTATACCTGATTCCTAATTGCATTCCGCTTGTGGAATAGCGCTGATTCACAATATTTGCATTTTGTGTAACAGGTTTAAAATTGTAACGGAAGTATGGCTCGCCGAAAATCTGCAGCCGTTCATTTATTCTTTTGTACACGGCGAAACTTGCGAAAACACCAATACCAATATTGCTGCGCCAGTTATTTGCACCCGTTCCTTTTGCTGTTGAAATTTTAACCGGACTCAATGTTGTATCAAGTACTTCACCACGATAGAATGAAGTAATATTAAATACCGGTCCTGCATTCACAGCAAAGGCAAGTATTTCAGGATTTCCAAACTCATAAGAAAAAATGATGGGCAGATCAATAAAGCGGTAACGGTTGTACGTTGTACGGTAGCGTGTACCGTTTTGTTCAAAGTAAGTTGTATCCCTGATAAATAAAGTATCGCCTGGTGCTCTTATCACCGTACGTATTGTTATGATCTGTGTTATTTGCTTTTCATTTGCATTAATGATACGTAAGCGTTCATTGATCTGTGAATAATTTACTCCGGCTTTGATCAGTGTTTTTTCTCCGATGTTTTTAGCGATGCGCACTCCTGCACTGAAACCATTCCGGTTATCTTCACTGGTACGGCGCTGATCAATATATCCATTGAGATTAGCAGGATTAGAAAAGCTTCGCATGGTATAATCAGGCGAACCATATACTTCTATATACAAATCATTACGACGTGGGCCGGTAATTGTCGGGCAGCCTGGTCGGTTATTTTGCTGGGGAACATTTCCAATCTGAAATTTTTGCAGAGAAAACCGATACACAGCAAGATCAGTAAAGTTTAAAGCATATTCTTTTGATTCATTTGACTGAATTGAATTGTCTGCTTGCAATTCATTAGCTGTGGCAGTATTTAGAATGAACTTTTCCTTTACTGTTGTTGCTGATTCTTTTTTATTTATTCCCGCATTACTTTTTTTGTTCTCTGAATTGTTGATTACTGAAGTATTTGTTTTTATAGTTCGATCAGCAGTAAAAGAGATATTATTCTTATTCCCTGTTTTTACATCAGCTGTAACAACATTGCCATTGTCAGTTTTATTTTCTTCATTTTCAACTATAGGTTTTGATTCAGTTGTTGATTCATTATTTTGCTCCGCTTGTTCTTTGTTTTCAGTAAATGCTGTTGGAGTAATGTTTTCCTTATTATTATTTGTATTTACTTGTGAAGAAGTTGCTGTTTTCTGCTCTGCATTTTTTGCGTTTGAATTCCATGTAAGAAAGCCAATACCAGTAAGAGTTACCAACGCAATACCGGTTAACAGGTAACGTCTTAAAAAGAAGAAGCCTTTTTTATCGTCCTTCTCTTTTTCACGTATGCGTTCCCATACATGCATGGGTGCACCGGAGTCGTATTGCTCCAGCTTGCTTTTTACGAAGTCATCGAATTGTTGATCTTTCATACCGCAATACTTTTTGCACTTTAATAATTTCATTCTGTAAATACCTTCTCGCTTTCACCAGTTGTGATCTTGATGTACTGTCTTTTATTTTCAGCATTACTGCAATTTCTTCATGACTGTAACCTTCAATTACATGCAGGGTAAATACCAGCTTATAACCTTCCGGTAAATTGTGAATCATCTTCAGTAACTCGGCTTCGTTGAGGTGAGTATAGGCTGAGGGTTCCAATCCGCTCACACCCGGAGCATCGGGTTGCACTTCATCAAACTTCATCCTTTTCTTCTGGCAATATTTTAAAGCCGTGTTCACAACAATCCTGCGAACCCATCCTTCAAACGAACCTTCAAACTTGAACTGAGAAATATTCCTGTACACTTTAATAAAGGCATCCTGCAGAATATCTTCTGCTTCCATCCTGTCTGTAGAATATCGCAGGCAAACAGTCAGCATCTTACCGGCGAAACGCTCAAAGAGCTGTCGCTGGCATTGCTCATCTTTTTTGATGCAGCCATGGATCAGTTGGTGGTCTGTTAATATCAGAATAGGGACGTTAATTTTTATAAATAGATACCATTCTGTAGTGTTTTCGCTGCCCGGTGAAGGAAATCTCTCTAACAAACCCGGAAAAAACCAAAAAAGGCAGCAATTAAGCTGCCCTTGTATTTTCAGATGGGAGTTTTACATTCCCATATCCATTTTTTTCTGTTTGAGACTGTTTAGCGATGGATCCATTTCAATGGCTTTATCGCATAAAGCCACGCCCTTATCCTTTTGCCCCATTTTCTGGTAACTCATGCCAATCATATAAAGCGCACGGGCATTTTTATTATCGAGCTGAAGTACCTGGTCCCAGTTGTCTATCGCATCCTGGTACTTCCCGCCTTTGTATTGCGATTCGGCCAGTGCATAACGTACTGTAATGCTGTAAGGACGTTTTTCTAAAGATTTTTCAAGCATCTCGGTAGACTTGGCAAAATTCCCAAGATTCATATAACTGTAAGCAAGGTTTTCATAATACTCTGCATTCTTTACCCAACCACGCTCAGCTGCAAGCTCAAACATGGCAATGGCATTTTTATCGTCAGGAATAGCATAGTACACCATTCCCATTTCAAATACATAACGTGCATTTTTTGGGTCAACCGCTGCTGCTTTCTGGTAGTAAGGAATTGCCTGTTTGTAACGCTCTATTTCAATGTAGCTCCGTCCGATTGTATAATACAGAATTGCATTGGTTGAATCTGTTTCGGCTGCGTATAATAAACGGTTAATGGCCTGCGGATAATTTTCAAGATAATAATTGCACATACCAACGATGTAGTGCATGGGTTTATCCTTGTGGAGTTTTTCCCATTTCTCTGTATAACTTAAAGCATCCTGGTGGCGGCCCAGATTGAAGTATAAATTGGCTAACTGCTGAAAGGTTGCTTCATTGTTTGGCTCCAGTTTGTTCCAGCGTGTATAGGCATCTACAGCCTGGCGATAGTTGCGACTTTCCATGCCATACTCACCCATTGCTTTCAATGCATCAATGTTGGTTGTATCATACTGCACAGCCTTTTCAAAAAGATTAATGGCTAATTGTATTCTGCGTTCCTGTTTGGCAATATTAGCCCGTTGTAATACAGCATTTGAACTGTCACGGTTCTGAGCAGATGCAGAAAAAAACTGAATAATGTAAGTGATAAAATAACGTACCCGTTTTTCATGGAATAAGATTTTGGATCGATGTAAAAATAGACAATATAAAAATATAAAATAACGTAGAAATACCTACTAAAACCCTGCCCTTTTTACCGGAACTAAGTATTATTTTAATAAAACAGCCCCCAAGGGAGGTAAATTCAGGTTCAATTCATACCATTTTTCATCTTTATCTGTTACCCGAACGCCTATTTCAGGATTAAACACATCACCTGTACCCCAGTATTTTTTATCATCGCTGTTGAAAATCTCTTTCCAGTTTTGCTTTCCCTGCACATGTATTTTCCAATCGGAGTGAACAACAGGTGTCATGTTCAAAACCACAAGAATATCATCCTCTGCATTTTTCCTTTCCGTTTGAATACAATGACTGATTCACTCCGGTGATTCAGATCAACACATTCAAACGCAAAATGATTGAACTGGTTTTCATATAATTCCGGTTCTGATTTCAGTAAACTGCAAAGATCCTTTACACAGTTTTTTATTGATTTATGCGATTCAAAATGCAGCAGCTCCCACTGCAATTCGCTTTTATAATTCCACTCACTGGTTGCGCCAAATTCATTACCCATAAATAAAAGCTTACCTCCTGGGTGTGCAAACATATAACTGTACATCAGCCGAAGGTTAGCAAATTTCTGCCAGTCATCGCCGGGCATTTTATACAGCATGGGACTTTTGCCATGCACCACTTCATCATGACTCAGAGGCAACATAAAGTTTTCATCATAATAGTAAGCCATGCTGAATGTAAACTGATCCTGTTGGTATTGCCTGAACAGCGGATCCTGTTTAAAATACTTCAGTGTATCATGCATCCAGCCCATCATCCACTTCATACCAAAACCCAATCCTTCAGCAAATGTAGGTTTACTTACACCCGGCCAATCAGTTGCTTCTTCAGCAATGGTTTGCGTATCGGGTAAGTCACGGAAGATAGTTTCGTTTAAATCTTTAATAAAAGCAATGGCTTCAATGTTGCCATCACCACCAAATTCATTGGGTTCCCATTGCCCTGCTGTTCTTGAATAATTTAATTTCAGCAATGATGATACCGCATCAACACGCATCCCGTCAATATGAAATTCCTTGAGCCAATACATGGCACTGCTGATGAGAAATGATTTTACTTCGCCACGTTTATAATTAAAAATATAACTGTTCCAGTCGGGGTGATATCCCTTCCGCATATCTGCATACTCGTATGTATGCGAACCATCAAACATAAACAGTCCATGTGCATCGTATGGAAAATGTGATGGAACCCAATCAAGAATCACTCCTATCCCTTCGTTGTGAAATGCTTCCACCAGTTGCATAAACTGCTGCGGAGTTCCGTAACGTGATGTTGCTGCAAAATAACCTGCTCCTGGTAACCCCAGCTTCCATCAAAGGGATGTTCCATAATGGGCATTAATTCAATATGGGTAAACCCCATCTCTTTTACGTATGGGACTAAACGTTCACGAAAAAATCATAACTGTGATAAACTTCTTCATTGAATTTATCAGGACGCATCCAGCTGGCAAGGTGCACTTCATACACACTCCAGGGTGCATCCAATTTGTTGTGTTCCTTTCTTACCTGCATCCATTCTGTATCATGCCATTCATGATCCATTTGCCAGGTTACAGATGCAGTGTTGGGGCGAACCTCCCAATAGTTTGCATATGGATCACCTTTATCTAATTTCAATCCTGCATATCCATGAATATGATATTTGTAGGAAGTACCTTTTGCCATATTGGGAATAAAGCCTTCCCAGATTCCCGAACTGTCGAGCCTTACAAAAAGCGGATGACTTTCTTTGTTCCAATCATTGAAAGCTCCGAAAACAGAAACGAATGTTGCATTCGGTGCCCATACTGCAAAATAATAGCCTGTTACTCCACTCACCTCCATCTGGTGCGATCCGAATAATTCATAACAGCGGTAATTGGTTCCGTTCTGAAAATTGGCAATATCATCGCCTTCAAAACGGGAATAATTCCAAACAGGTTTTGTTGTATCAACGAAATGAAAATCCTCGTATTTCATGGTAGTACTCACGTTATATGTTTGATGATTGCATGGAAGTTATTGATTTTGTTCCTGCTGTATTATCAGCACCCTTTTTTAATTTGGCCCTGCGGTAAAATAAATATTTGCCATTCATATGGAAATATAACACTTTAACATCTTCATTGCAAAAACTGTAACCAAAACATTTTAATATCGCAAAATATTATCATCATCAACCAAAGCTAATGATATCACCTAAACAGTTTTTTATCCTTTGCTTCGCTTTGTTATCAACAGTAACAGCCTATTCTCAATCAGGCTCAGTAAGCGGCACTATTACTGATACCAGTTCCGGTAAGAAATTAAACAATGCGGTTATTTCAGTGATCCGTTCTAAAGACACTGTACTCTCCAAATTTACCCGTACCAATGAACAGGGTTCTTTCGAAATAAAAGGGATCCCGGATGGAAGTTACTTCCTGGTGGTAAGCTATCCCGGCTATGCTGAATTTGTGGATGATATTGAAGTGAAAGGTGCTACTGTTTATAAAAAAGAAATTACCATAATTCCCAAATCGAAATTGCTGGAAGAAATTATTATACAGCAAAAAGTCAGCGCTATACGGATTAAAGGAGATACTACAGAATATAAAGCCGACAGTTTTAAAGTTGGCCCTAATGCCAATGTACAGGAATTGCTGAAGCGATTACCCGGTTTGCAGGTAAATGCAAAAGGAGAAATAACGGCACAAGGGCAGAAAGTGGAGAAGATACTGGTTGATGGGGAAGAATTTTTTAGTGATGATCCTGCAGTAGTATCGCAAAACCTGCGGGCAGATGTGGTTGACAAAGTACAGGTATTTGATAAAAAGAGTGAGCAGGCAGAGTTTACCGGTGTTGATGACGGACAAAAAACCAAGACCATTAACCTTGAATTAAAAGATGATAAAAAGAAAGGCTTTTTCGGAAAGCTGGAAGCAGGAACCGATTTCGACCGGTATCATACTGCCAAAGCCATGATCAATGCCTTTAAAAAGAAACAAAAAATTGCAGCTTATATCACCAATAATAACACAACCTTTGAAGGATTGAACTGGAATGAACAACGGAACTACGGATCCAACTCAAACAGCAACATGGAAGTAACCGATGACGGCGGCATGATGTTCTGGAACCAGGGCGATGATTTCAGCCGTGGACAGGGATTGCCACAATCAACTACTGCAGGGGCTGTTTACATTAACAAATGGAACAAGGATAAGAACAGCATCAACGGCAGTTACCAGTTTAACGATCAGAATGTAACAGGACGGAATACAAGTTTTACACAAACCATTTTGCCCGACAGCAGTTTCTCTAACAATACGGTTGAGAACTTTACCAATTTCCGCAGAAGAAATAAATTGAGTGCCAATTATGAATGGCAGATTGATTCAAGCAGCACCTTAAAGATAAAAGCAAGTGGCTCCGTTGTAAATGGTGAAAAGGGAAGTGATTATTTGGGTAAATCAATTAGCGAAGACAATATAGTCATCAATAAAATTGACCGCACACTAACGAGCAAAACAGAAAACCAGGATTTCACTTCTGAAATCAGCTGGCGCAAACGTCTCAACAAAAAAGGAAGAACCATCAGCTATACCGGTAACTGGAGCAACAATGCAAAAACAGGAAATGGTTTCCTGTTTTCCACTACTGAATTTTTTGATGTTACCGGCCAGCCAACAAGGCTGCAGGAGCTTGATCAGAATAAAACAAACAATGAGCGTCAGCAGGTGATTCAAAATAGTGTTGTCTACACCGAACCGCTTAGCAAAAAATTGTTCCTTGAGTTGACATACAAAAATAACTTTAACCGGAACAATGCAGAACGTAACACATTTGAAAAACCCCTGAGCAGTGACAAATATTCGTCAATGGTTGATACCCTGAGTAACCATTTCCTTTACAGGGCCGATGATCACAGCGGTGGGTTCTCTTTCCGGTTTACAGAAAAAAAATACATGTTCTCAATTGGTACATCTGTTGGCCGTACCAATTTTGGACTGGAAGAAATAACAAAAGCCGACAAACGGAATATTGGTTTCACCAATCTCTTACCAAGAGCATCCATCAGGTTTACACCTAAAAAACAGAAAAGTTTTAACCTTACCTATTCGGGCAATACACAAAACCCAACCTTACAGCAGATCAATCCCATTATCGATAATATTGACCCGTTAAATCTTACTGTTGGTAACACGAAACTAAAACAGGCATTCCGGCATAATTTTTCTATCAACATGAATGATTATAAAATCATTAAGAGCAGGAATTTTTATCTGTCGGGGAATTTTTCTTTCACGAATAATGCCATCAGCAGTTCAAATAAAATTGATTCGGGAATCAGAGTTAACCAGGCAGTTAATGTCAATGGAAATTACAATGGTTCGGCATGGGCCATGTATGGATTCGAAATTGCCCCTTCTGTTAATCTGAATTTTACTTCTGAAAGTTCTGTGAGTCGTTTTGTGAATATTGTAAATGGTCAGAAAAACATTAGCGATAATTACAGGATAGGATTTGGAACAGGTATTGGTAAATGGAGCGATAAATGGATCAGTTTTAATTTCAATATAGAACCGGCATACAATTTTTCAAAATCGTCCATCAATAAAGGGCTGGTTACAAAATACTGGACGGTGAATGCCTACCCTTATCTATCCATGAAATTCAAAAAACAGAAGTTGTATTTTGATCTGAATGGCAACCTGAATTTTTACCAGAAAACAACTGCATTTCAGAATCAGCGAAATGTGTTTATCATCAACAGTTCCATCAAACGAACCTTTACAAAAACGGATGCATTTGAACTCATACTTTCAGTGAATGATCTTTTCAATCAGAACCAGGGTATCCAGCGTAATATCAGCAGCAACTTTATTTCTGAAAATACCTTCCAGAATATCCGCCGCTATGCATTGCTTACTCTTTCCTGGAACTTTACAAAAAACGGCAAACCTTCAAACTTCTAATTATGAAATATCCATAAAAATTCTCGAGCTAATTTATACCAACAGCGATGATAATTTTTATGGATATACTATGTGGCCAATAAAAAAATAAAAATAAACACATGAAATACATCGTTCTTATAAGCATCCTTTTCAGTCTTCATACAGGTTCTTCTGCACAGGTAAAATTTATCAGCAGCGGGCATATTGAGTATGAAAAAAGAGTCAATCAGTTTTCATATTACGATAAGGAAGATGATGAAGCTCCCTGGGTAGTTGAAATGAAAAAAGTATTTCCTAAAATGGTAAGTGAAACTTATTTCCTCGATTTTAATGAAAACAAATCGGTGTTTAAACTGGCCAAGGAAAACACAGATGTAAAATATATGTGGGGACGCAAGCCAAGTGAAACAGATGTAACTGTTAAAGATGTAAAGAATAACCAGATTTCCTTACAGCGTGACATCTTTGAACAAACCTATTTAGTAAAAGACAGCTTACAGAAGTACGAATGGAAGATCAGCAATGAAACAAGATTGATTGCGGGATTTGAATGTAAAAAAGCAGTCACTAAAATCTGCGACTCTGTTTATATTGTTGCCTTTTATACGGATGAGATTATTGTAAGCAGCGGCCCTGAAAGTTTTGGCGGCCTGCCCGGTATGATCTTGGGACTGGCTGTACCCCGTTTGCAGGTAACCTGGTTTGCAACAAAAGTTGACATCAAAGAACCAACAGAAGTAATGCTAAACCCTAAACAAAAAGGGAAAGCCGTTAATTGGGAAGTTTACCAGAAAGATTTGAACAAGGCGATGAAAGATTGGGGGAAATATGGAGCAAAAGTGATGTGGAACAGTTTGCTGTAATTGATTATAATATTGAAATGAGAAGGGCTTACAGAATTATACTGTAAGCCCTTCTCATTTTTTGTTAACAGGTTTGAATTAAAGCTGAGCAGAAATTTATTGTCCTGTAAACTCCAATTCGGGAATACCCGGATTCTTTGGATCATCACCATAATTATTTTGAAAGCGGTCTCCTTCTGTAAACATCCACACTAGGAGAAGAATACCGCCTACAAGAGGGATTAAACCAATAAAATAATACCAGCCGCTTCTGTTGGTATCATGCAAACGTCTTACTGTTACGGCAAGGCCTGGAACAATCGTTCCTAAAGCATAAATTCCATAAAGACCAAACCCAAGAGTTGAAATAACTGTTGATTCATTTGCCGTACCAACAATTGCAATAACATAAAGCGGGATAATAACTAATAAATTACAGAGCACGAAATACCAATATTCAGACCTTCTTGCACGGCCCTGAAAATTAGCGTAGTTTTTGAGAACAACTTTTTTCCACCAATCGATCATGTTGTAATTAGATTCATGTTTTTCCATACAGTTTGGTTTTGATTAAGAACAATGTTATGCATTTTTCCTATTCAAAACAATTTTGGAATGAACATGTTTTCAAAACTAAATGTAAACAGCAGCTATAGTCTTTCTAAGTCAGAGATGATCAACTTTATTGGTGTCTTATATCTGTTGTTATATAAGTCTGCCCTAAATGATTTTTTAGGATTGAAAACCAGTATATCTTCCTTTAAAATAATGGTGTCAATTAAAGGATATATGTCCTCGTAAAATTGAAGTGGAATATAACCTTGACGTTTAGAATTGTCTTTCTTGTCTAAATATTCTACGATTGCTCTGGTTGAAGAACTGATTGGGTTGATTTGATAGCTTATTTCAATTTTATATTTACTCGTTTCTTTTGTTTTATAATTAATCCTAATTTCTGTGTCCAACTTAGCAATTAAAAGTTCGACTTGACTGACCCGTTTCATATTTAAGTGGTCGGCAAGACTGATGTGTTTTAAAACTTTAAAAGTTATTGATTTCAGCAAATGATTTTTGTCAATATCTGAAAGAGAATTATAGCTTGTCGGAGATAAACCAAAGTCAATATATTTTATTCTATTGTCACTATTTCTATTTGAAATTACAAGGTCATTTTCGTTAAGTGTTGTCGTCAGGTTTATATAAATATGATCAAACTCGCCATAGCAAAATTTAAGCTCATGTAATTTTCGTGCAATTCTTTGGCCGATGTAATTGGTGTCTATCGTAGGCTGAAATAATTGCCCTAAATCATGAGGCATGGAATTGCCGTCACTATTTGTAGTATTGCTTTCGTAATATCGAATGTCTTTTATTATTCTGTCTGCCATTATAAGGTCTGCATTAATTGCTGCTAACAATATTATATACGAATATACTCACAAAAAATCTTCGCAAATACCGGAAAATACGGGCATTGTCACAGCCTTGTTATTCATCAAAAAAAGTGACAGCTTTTACTCAAAACTGTCACTTTTTTTGTATCTCTTCACAATTATTTCACTCTTTTATTCCGTTCGGTGAAGACACCGACCGGGGCGGCATCACTTCAACTCCAGCACCAAATTATACATCGGCATCAGCGTCATTGTTTTTTCTAATTGAAACTGCTGACCTGCTGCCACATCATAAGCAAGCTGAAAACCTTTTAACCTTTCTGTAAAACGTGCAAGATCAATGGTCATTGGTTTATCATTGGTGTTCAAGATGCACATGATGGTTTGATTGGCATCATAGCGGAAATAAACATATACGCCGTCAATGGGATAAAACTGCATCATCTTTCCCGTTTTAATAGCTGATGATGTTTTACGGAAGTTGGCGAGTTTCTTTATGTAATTAAAAATCGAATTCTCTTTTACTGTTCTTCCTGCTTCGGTAAATTTATTGGCAGCATCGCCCTCCCATCCACCGGGGAAATCCTGGCGCACATAACCATCATTGGGAGAAGTTAATCCTGTCATCAATATTTCATTGCCATAATACATTTGAGGAATACCTCTGAATGTCAACAGCCATGAAAAAGCTACTTTATATTTTGCTGTATCTTCTCCCAATACAGAATAAAATCTTGGCAGATCATGATTATCTAAAAAGATTACCTGGCGCATGGGGTTTTTATAAACAAAATCCTGGGCGGCGGTAGTGTATAATTTATTCACTCCTTCAGTCCAGCCAAAGGGCTGTGTTAATGCAGGCTGAATACCATAAAATAAAGTCTGGAAATCAGTTGTTGCCTGCATATTACTTTTGAACGGAATATTGTAATTGTTCTCGCAGAAATAACTCTGGTTAGGAACACCATGCACCCATGTTTCACCAAAAATGCTGATGTTGGGATACTCATCATACAATGCTTTATTGCAACGGTTCATAAATGGAAGATCATTGTATGCATAAGTGTCAATGCGCCATCCGTCGATTCCATATTCTTCTACTGTCCATACAGCATGCTGAATTAAAAAGTTAGCAGCAAATGCATTGCTGTGATCCCAATCGGGCATAGACGGTACAAACCATCCATCGCTCATGATTTTTTTATCCGCTGTTGCTGCATACGGATCGAACATAATCTGATCCTTATAATTTGTTTGTGTGAATTTAGGCCAGCGGTGAAACCATGTACTGTCTGGCTGATCACGAAACAAAATATGATCGATACCAACATGATTATACACTGCATCCTGGATGATTTTTATTCCTTTTGCATGTGCAGCATTAATTAATTCTTTGTACGCCTTGTCGCCACCAATTCTCCGATCAACACGGTAATGATTGGTAAATGCATAACCATGTTCTGTGCGGTTCTTCATATCATTTTCAATCACCGGGTTTAACCATAAAGCTGTTACGCCAAGGTCCTGCAGATAGTCTAAATGATTTTCAATTCCTTTCAGATCGCCACCATGACGGTTGAACACTGTATCACGGCGAAGTGTTTGATCTTTCATTCCAGCAACACGATCATTGGATGGATCACCATTGCTGAAGCGGTCGGGCATGATAAGATACATGAGATCCTGTGAGGTTGCTCCATTGGCAAAAGCCAATCCCCTGCCCGGTCTGCGGCTCTGTAAATTGAATTCAAAATTTACTGATTGAGTTCCTTTCTTTGATTTGATACCAACCGTTCCCGGTTTTGCAGTTGTGCCTACTGTAACATCCAGTATTACATAATTCTTATTCTGAAACTTATTGACTTTTGTAAGAGTAACACCGGGATAATTAATGGCGAAGCCTGTATGCTCACCAACATCATTTCCACGGATCATGATCTGAAGTTTATTATACTTCATCCCTATCCACCAGTTGGCAGGGTAAAGTTCATACTCCTGTGCACACACACTGCTTACTGTTACAAAAAACAGCAGCAGAAATTGAAACATTCTTGTTTTCATAATAATAAATTGAAAAATAAACAAGTCTATTGGCCTTGCTTAATTACCAGCCAGGCACAAATACCTGCAATAAACATAGAAGCACCGGCTAAACCAATTACATTGATTGCATTACCTCCCAGCATTGTAAGTGCAATGCCGCCAACAAGACCTGCAGCAATCTGCGGAATGGTAATGGTTGCATTGAAAATGCCCATGTAAACACCGGTTTGTTTTGGGGGTAAGGAAGAAGATAAAATAGCATAAGGTAATGCAAGGATTGCAGCCCATGCAATACCAATTCCGATCATAGAGATAAACAGAACATATTTGTCTTTTACAAAGATCATTGACAGCAACCCTATTCCTCCTGCAAGTAAAGAAAGTGCGTAGGTATTTCTTCTTCCGTACTTATTGGCAAGAGGTGTAATTGCCAATGAAAATAAAGCAGCAAACACACTGTAGGCAGCAAAGATTACTCCTGTCCAGTTTCCTGCTTCGTTGTATGCTTTTGATGTTGCATCAGTTGTGTTCCAGATATTTTGCGCAATACCCTGGGTTGTAAATACCCACATCAGGAATAAGGAAAACCAGGAAAAAAATTGTGTGATGGATAACTGCCACATAGCAGGTGGAATATTTTTCAGCAAATCAACAAACTTCACTTTCTCTTTTACCTCATCAATATTATTATACTGAGCATACTCTTTGGGCGGATATTCTTTTGTTCGGAACGAAGTCCAGATAACAGTGAGCAATAAAACTGCACCGCCAATATAAAACGACCAGATAACAGTTGGAGCAACTTTAGCACCGGGAGCTGGTTCATTTGCCACACCAATCCATGTTAAGATAAAAGGTAGTAAAGAACCCAGTACAGCTCCGGTATTAATCAGGAAGCTTTGTATGGCGTAGCCTTTGTTCCTTTGGCTATCGGGCACCATATCGCTTACCAATGCACGAAACGGCTGCATGGTTACATTAAAGGAAGTATCCATGAACAGCAACATAGTAGCACCAAATACCAATGGTGCCAGTAAACTTGCAAACTGTTCTGAGTTTGGCATGAAAAACATCGCTAAAGCAGATACAATTGCACCACCAAGAATAAACGGAATACGACGACCCAAACGTGTCCATGTTTTATCGCTCGACAAGCCAACAATGGGCTGAACAATTAAACCGGCAACAGGTGCTGCCAGCCAGAATAAACTTAAATGATGCGGATCTGCGCCGATGGCAGAGAGGATACGGCTTGTATTCGCATTCTGCAAAGAATATCCAATCTGTACTCCTAAAAATCCAAAACTGATATTCCAGATTTGCCAGAAGTTCAAAGATGGTTTTAATGGAGATGAAGACGACGAAGAACTGCCTGATACTGCCATAACAATCGTTTAGCCCTCCCGGGGCTGGTTTAGGTCAATAATCGATTCTATCTAAAAAACTTACAACATTAAATTACAAATCCATCAGGAAGGATTGCTCCTTTCTTTACCACGACAATACCATCCTTTACAGTGTACAATGCATGATCGGTATTTGATAAATGACTGCCGCCATTAATACGAACGTCATTTCCAATTCTGCAGTTCTTATCAATGATGGTATTTTTTATATAACAACGTTCACCAATACCAATTTTCGGAATACCACGTTCAGTTGAACGCACCATCTCTTCCAGTGTTTCATAATAATCTCCACCCATGATATAACAGCTTACAATGGTAGAACCCAGGCCAATCCTGCTGCGGATACCAATCACACTGTTTTCAATGCGGCTGGCCATGATAATTGAACCTTCAGCAATGATTGTTTTTTCCAATGTAGTGCCGCTGATTTTTGCAGGTGGCAACATACGTGCACGTGTAAATACCGGCTTTGAATTATCAAACAGATTGAAATCGGGGATTTCAGCAGTCAATGCAAGATTGGCTTCAAAGAATGAATAAATGTTTCCGATATCTGTCCAGTAACCATCATACTGGTAACTGGTTACTTTGTACTTTTCAATAGAAGCAGGTAAAATTTCTTTACCGAAATCAGTTGCTGCTTTAAATTCATCCTGCAACATATCAATGAGCAAACGCTTATTGAAAATATAAATACCCATCGATGCTAAATAAATACGGCCCATACCCTTCATTTCATTTCCTGTATCACTCACCCATTCAGGCAACAGCTCTTTTTTAGGCTTTTCAATAAAAGAAGTGATGTTATGATTTGCATCTGATTTCAGAATACCAAACTCAGGTGCTTCACGTTCTGCAACCGGGATTGTGGCAATGCTGATATCAGCACCATGTTCTACATGATCTTCCAGCATTTTTTGAAAATCCATCTGGTATAACTGATCACCTGAAAGTATCAGTACATATTCTGCATCATGCTGTTCAACATGACGTAAACACTGACGCACAGCATCAGCCGTGCCCTGGTACCATCCCTGGTTATCGGGTGTTTGCTCTGCAGCAAGAATATCAACAAATGCACTGCTGAACATACTGAAGTGATAGGTATTCTTGATATGCTTGTTTAAGGAAGCAGAATTATACTGCGTTAAAACGAACATGCGGTTGATGCCGGAATTCATACAGTTGGAAATAGGAATATCCACCAATCTGTATTTACCTGCAATAGGAACTGCAGGCTTACTGCGGGCCGCTGTTAAAGGAAACAAGCGTGTACCTGCACCGCCGCCAAGAATTAATGCTAATGTGTTTTTTGCTGGTAGTTTAAGCATATGAAAAGTTTTATCGTTAACTGAGTTTATAATTAAATTTACTTAAGACTTTTGTAAAGATCAACATATCGCTGCACACTGTTTTCCCAGCTGAAATCAAGTTTCATCATGTACTCCCTTGCAGCATTGAATTGTTTTTTATTGCTGTATAAATTGCAGGCACGCCAGATGGCATTGCAAATATCGCCAACAACTGCGTTATTAAATACCAAACCATATCCATCTTCTTCACCAATATCTTTTACAGTATCTCTCAACCCGCCGGTATTCCGCACTAAAGGTACTGTTCCGTAACGCATGGCGTACATTTGGTTTAAGCCGCATGGTTCAACACGGCTTGGCATTAACAGGAAATCTGCACCTGCATACATTAAATGGCTGAGTGCTTCATTGTAACCGATATAACAGCTGTAATCAGATTGTGATGCAGCGTTCATTGCATTCAACTGACCTTCCACTTCGGGTTCACCACTGCCCAGTATTAAAAAATTCATTCTGCGGCCGATATAAAAAAACGAATCGCCTACAACTGCCGGCAACAGATCAGCTGCCTTCTCTCCTACCAATCTTCCAATAAAAACAAAGAGAGGTTTATTAATATCCAGTCCGAATGTTTCACAAAGCAGTGCTTTATTTTTTGCCTTGCCTTCTTCAACTGTTTCAGTGCTGAAATCGTTTTCAATATATTTATCTGCTGCAGGATTCCATACTGCTGCATCAATTCCGTTTAAGATGCCGACACATTTTCCTTTCTCATACTCAAACAAAGCTTCCAAACCATTACTCATGTACTTCAGTTCATCGAGGTAACTATTGCTCACCGTTGTAACCTTTGTTGCACATTTAATACCGCTGGCCAACGGGTTGATGGCATTGTTCCATTCAAGCATTCCGCTTTTCCATGAATCGTAAGGAGGCAGGTAGGTACTTTTTTCCCAAGCCATCTGTCCCTGGTACTGTGCATTGTGAATAGTGATAACAGTTGGTATTTCCGACAGGTGTTTATACCTGTAACAATGCTGCATTAAAAAAGGAACAAGCCCTGCATGGTAATCGTGTACGTGAACAGCATCGGGTTTATACTCCCAGGATGAAAGCCAGTCAACCACACTTATCTGGAAAGCAGTAAAGCGCTGCGGATCATCATCGTAGCCATAAATTTTTTCTCTGTCGAGCAAACCATTAATGTCAACTAAGTAAAGACCAAAACCGAGTTTATCCGTTTTCTCTTTAATAATTGTATAATCAAAAAAATAATCGCCAAGATTGGTATGGCCCTTATGCACCACATCCCATTCGTTGGCTACAAGGAATTTTGTACGGTACATGGGCATTACCACTTTGGCAATATGTCCGGCTTCCTGTAAATATTTGGGGAGAGCTCCTACTACATCCCCTAATCCGCCTGCTTTGGCAACTGGGTAACACTCTGCACTGACATGAAGAATTTCCATTCTGGAGAGATTAAGAAAATAATGCTTCAATATAGCAAGAGTTTAAATACAGCGCATCAAACAACAAATAATTTTTACCAAGTTCATTTCTTTTATACCTTCAGCCCCTTATTTACTAAACAAACGATTACTTATGTCTCAACAAACTAAGCCCGGTCAACCTAAAGATGTGATTACGGGAGTTAATCCGCACCTAAAAACCAAATGGGCACAATTCGGCACCCTGGTTTCAGTGTTTTTTTTCTGGGGCTTTGTTGCTGCCAGCAATGATATCCTTATCCCGGTTTTTAAAAAGGCTTTTGATCTGTCCCAGAGTCAGAGCCAGTTGGTATCTGTTGCCTTTTATGTTGCTTATACAGTTGGTTCATTGATTTATGTAGGTATTTCCAAAGTTTTGGGTGGAGATCTGCTGAACAGAATCGGTTATAAAAATGGTATTGCAATCGGTCTCATCATTTCAGCATTGGGAACTTTATTATTTTATCCTGCAGCAAATACCGGTTCATTTACATTGATGATCTCAGGTTTGTTTATTGTAGGTCTTGGTTTTTCTTTACAGCAAATTGCAGCGAATCCGCTGGCAATTGTAATGGGTGATCCGAAAACAGGCTCACAGAGGCTTACAATGGCTGGTGGTGTAAATAATTTTGGTACAACCATCGGGCCTTTGCTGGTGAGCTTTGCTATTTTTGGAAGCGTTGCATCTGCCAATCCTGACGCAAGTATTGAAAGTGTGAAGATCCCCTACCTTATTTTGGGTCTTGCTTTTTTAGTTGTAGCGGTGTTTATTAAATTCTCTTCCGTTCCCAATAAAATCGATTTGGAAGAAGTCGCAAAAAGTGAAACAGAGGAAGGCGGGAAATTATTACAACGTACTTCCGCATTTAAATATCCGCAACTTGTGATGGGTATGATTGCCATCTTTGTTTATGTAGGTGTGGAAGTATCTACAGCCAGCAATTTACCTGCGTATTTAGAGCAATTCCTGGGAGTAGAAACAAAAGATGTAGCTCCTTATATTTCTTTATACTGGGCAAGTTTAATGATTGGCCGATGGACAGGTGCTGTTGGTGCTTTTGATGTAAGCAAGGGGGCTAAACAAATCTTAAGCTTCCTGATGCCTTACCTGGCATTTGCAGTTTTTCTGCTGGTTAATGCCATTGCAAAACATGATGTTTCACAGTTTTATATTTATGCAGTTATCATTGCAGTAATGATTGTTTTTGACATTGCAAGTAAAGGCAATCCGGTAAGAATGCTGCTGCTGTTTTCGCTGGCGGGTATTGCAGCTTTACTGATAGGTATGTTCTCATCAGGTCTTGTAAGTGCCTATGCGTTTACAAGTGTGGGCTTGTTCTGCAGCACTTTATGGCCTTGTATTTTTACCATTGCAGTAGCAGGACTTGGCAAGAATACGAACCAGGGAAGCAGTCTGTTGATCATGATGATTATGGGAGGAGGTATTGTAAGCTGGTTACAGGGTGTATTGGCCGATTCAATCGGAATTCATTACAGTTATATTATTGGCGTAGCCTGTTTTGCTTACCTGGCTTATTATGCTCTCCGTGCAAAAACTGTTTTAAAAGCACAGGGTATTGATTTCGATAAACTACAAAGCGGCGGAAGTCACTAAGCATGTAACAACAAATTTTAAATGACTACCTATTATGGCAAAGGAATATGTTATAGGCATTGATGTAGGCGGTACCAATACAAAATTCGGTATTGTTGACAGTAAAGGAACTATCCTTGAACAGGGACGTATCCGTACAGATGCACATGAAAATGCAGAAGATTTTATTGAAGAATTGTATGGTGAACTGAGTTTAATGATTGCCTCGCATGGCGGCACGCAGAATTTCCATGGAATTGGTGTTGGTGCTCCTAATGGAAATTATTACACCGGTACAATTGAATACGCTCCAAACTTAAAATGGAAAGGGATTATTCCAATAGCTGAACTCATGGAAAAGAAATTTCAGCTTCCTACCAGACTTACCAATGATGCAAATGCTGCTGCAGTTGGAGAAATGAAGTATGGTGCTGCAAAAGGAATGAAACATTTTATTACTATCACTCTTGGAACAGGCGTTGGAAGCGGGATTGTAATTGATGGAAAAATTGTATTGGGACATGATGGATTTGCAGGTGAACTGGGACATACAATCATCCGTCCCGGCGGAAGATTGCATAAAGGAACCGGTTTGCGTGGTTCATTAGAATCTTATGCATCAGCTACAGGAGTGAGAGAAACGGCGATTGAAATGCTGACTGAAAATCCATCAACTACCAGCCTGTTACGTAATTATTCCATTGATGATTTAACAAGTGAAACAGTATTTAAATGCGCAGAGCAGGGTGATACTGTTGCCAACCAGATCTTTGAATTTACCGGACAGATTCTTGGTGAGGCATTAGCAAACTTTGTGATGTTTTCTTCACCTGAAGCAATTGTTTTGTTTGGTGGCTTAACAAAAGCAGGCGATCTGATTTTGAAACCAACTGTTCAGGCAATGGAAGCAAACCTCATCCAGATCTTTAAAAACAAAGTAAAAATTATTTACAGTGAACTGAAAGAAGCAGATGCTGCTATTCTTGGAGCGAGTGCACTGGTATGGTAATTTTTTTACTGCTGATACTGAAAGGCGGCCAATGGCCGCCTTTTCTTTTTCCGTCTGTCAATTTCTTATCCACTAAATGCTTTGATTGAGTAAATTGAAACTTTAAACTTACATACTATGCGTTCAACTCTTTTGGTTTTGTTAACCACATTACTTTTCATTTCCTGCAAAACAGAGAATAAACCGAAAACAGATGCACTTGCATCAAACATGGATACAACGGTTAATCCGGCAACTGATTTCTTTTTATACGCCAATGGTGGCTGGATTAAAAAGAACCCCATACCTGCTGATGAAAGCAGCTGGGGAATTGGCAACCTGGTAATAGAAGAAAACAGAACAAGACTCAGAACCATCAATGAAAATGCAGCAAAAGAAGAGGCAGTTCCCGGCTCTACCAGTCAAAAGATTGGTGATTTCTGGAAGACAGCGATGGACACAGTATCAATCGAAAAAAACGGGTTGAAACCATTGCAGCCATGGTTCGAAAAAATAAACAGCATTAACGATCTGAAAAGTTTAAGTAATGTAATTGCACAGCTGGATAAGATTGGGGCATCTTCCATTATTGGAAATTATATTGGGCAGGATGCTAAAAACAGTGATGTGATTGCTTTACAATTCTGGCAAACTGGTTTGGGATTGCCTGAAAGAGAATACTATTTCAAGAATGATTCAGCCACAATCAAAATCCGCAACGCCTATGTAAAATACTTAGCCAACACGTTAACCATGAGTGGCATTGATGCAGCAACTGCGGAAAAATCTGCAGCTGACATCATGAACATCGAAATGAAAATTGCTAAAGTTCACCGCAAGATTGAAGACTTGAGAGATCCTTATTCCAATTATAACAAAATGAGCACGGCCAATTTTTACAAACTTACACCGTCACTTGATATGGAAGGTTATTTCAAAACATCAGGAATACCTTCTGTTGATTCAGTTATTGTTGGTCAGCCGGAGTACTATAAAGAACTGGAAAGTATTTTGCAAACAACTTCTCTCGACACATGGAAATTATTACTTCGTTTCCGGCTCATCAGCAGCTTTGCAGGCACTTTACCTGATGCGTATGGTAATGAAGCTTTTCAATATAATAAACTGCTGAATGGTGCCAAAGAAAGAAAACCACGGTGGAAAAGAGTGTTGCAGACTGAAGAAGATATCATGGGTGAATTACTCGGACAGCTGTATGTAAAAGAATACTTCGGGGAAACAGCAAAGAAAAGATACACAGATCTGGTTGAGGCAATCCGTACTGCATTGAAAGAACGGATAGCAACACTGCCATGGATGAGCGACAGTACCAAACAAAAAGCTTATGTGAAGCTGTCAACCATGAAAAAGAAAGTAGGTTATCCTGACAAGTGGAAGGATTTTTCAGCAATGAAAATTGGCGCTGAAAGTTATACTGACAACCTGATCAACGCAAATACCTGGTGGACGAATTACTACATTAATAAATTAGGTAAACCCGTTGACAGAGATGAATGGTCGATGAGCCCACAAACTTATAATGCTTATTACAATGCAAGCAATAATGAAATTGTTTTGCCTGCGGGCATCTTTACGGTTCCGGGTTATCGTGATGAAGAACTGGATGATGCATTGGTATATGGTTATGCAGGTGCAACAACTATCGGGCATGAAATAACACATGGCTTTGATGATGAAGGAAGACAGTTTGATGAAAAAGGAAACCTGAAAAGCTGGTGGACAAAAGATGATGAATCAAAATTTAAAGTTCGAGCCGATGTGATGGTGAAGCAATACTCAGCATACAAACCATTTGAAGGATATAACATTAATGGCAAAGCTACGCTTGGTGAAAACATTGCTGATCTTGGTGGTAGTTTATTGGGCTGGGATGCTTTTATAAAAACAGAACAGTATAAAAAGAATGAAAAGCTGGCTGGTTTAACACCTGCTCAACGTTATTATCTTGGTTATGCATTGGGATGGCTGGGGCATACAAGAGATGAATCATTGAAAAACCGCCTGCTGACAGATGTACATTCTCCTGCTAAATGGAGAGTGAACGGACCATTTGTAAGTATGGATAATTTCTATACAACCTTTAATGTAAAACCGAGTGATGCCATGTATGTGGCTGACAGTGCAAGAGTGAAAATCTGGTAAGGAAATCATTCAACACAGAGTGAAGGAGTAACTGAGATACACGGAGATCAAATACATTCACTGTATTCTCTGTGTATCTCCAATTCTCTGTTACTCTGTATTGTTATATTAAAACGGTTCGTTGAGTTCAATTCCCAAACCGGGTTTATCACTCACTCCTACTTTGCCATAATCGTATGTGATACCAGTTGCAAGATCTTCTGCAAGTAATAGAGGTCCATCCATATCAATATAGTCAACCAATGGAGCAAGGTGTGCAATAGCTGCTGAACCGATTGTGCATTCATTCATACAACCAATCATGACTTTCATCTCCAGTTCCCTTGCCTTGCTGATCATTCGTAAGCCAGGAGTAATTCCGCTGCATTTAGTGAGTTTAATATTAATGCCGTGAAAATGATGCTGACATTTTTCTACATCGCTTTCATACACGCAGGCCTCATCAGCAATTAATGGTAACGGAGATTCTTTATACAAAACTTTCATTCCCTCCCAGTTATCTTTTGCAAGAGGTTGTTCTACAAATTCTACTCCCAGCTCTTTTAGTAAAGGAATTTTCTGAAGGGCTTCTTCCAAAGTCCAGCCAGCATTGGCATCAACACGAAACACCGCATCTGTATGCTTTCGTAATTCGGTTACCAATTCAACATCGCCGGGCACACCTACTTTTATTTTATAAATGGGCCATGGCTTTTCTTTCATCTTCTCCACCATTTTTTCAACTGTATCGATGCCTATGGTATAATCACAGATGGGTGCTTTGCTGAAATCTAAATTCCAGAGTTGATACAATGGTTTGTTGCGGAGTTTTCCATACATATCCCATGCAGCAATATCCAATGCACAAACAAGAAAATGATTTTGTGGAAATAAATGATGTAAGTAATGCCAGTAACGTTCTGGCTCCATGAACGCAAATTTTTCAACAAACATTTTTTTGCGTTCAAGGTCTTCCATCATTTTCTCAACGGGAATATTGTAATAAGCAATGGCAGGCGCTTCGCCGTAACCCTTTGCCCCACGGTTTTCCAGCTCAACGACAAATGCCGGCTGATGTGTTTTTGTTCCCTTCGAAATAGTGAAAGGATATCGAAAAGGGAGCTCTGTTTTTTTATACCGAATATTCAAGTAAAAATAATTGTTGTGTAAAATAAATCAACCCATCATAAAAGTAACGGTGTTTCTGCCGATAGTTACGCAGTTTAAATATCATGAGACCTCTCCTTCGTCGAGGTGACGTTCTAAGTTTCTTTCTGTTTGAAATAATAAGAATAACCGAATAAAGAAATTTTCAAATCATCAAATCTCCAAATCTTCAAATTGCATTTCATCCTCTCCCACTCAACACCACATATCTTTTCAACTCATCATTGAATTCATCTTCTTTGATCAGATCTTCCAGTGAAATATGCATCCTATATCTCCAGTAATGTTTTGGATTGGCTGGTACATTGATGCGTTCATCATTCGGATTTTCTCTCCGCAGCTTTTCACTCATGCCCAGCAATTCCTGTACCTGGAAAATACTCCACATAGCAGGTGACTGCAAATGCTGAGCAATGATACTCTGAACAATCCATGGTTCACAGAAATAAGGAGCTTCACCAAACTGCCCCAATTCACTGTTATAAAATTTCTGTGTTTGTGCCCTGTCTTCTTCCCACCAGCCACGAATCGTACTCATATCATGTGTACTTGGTGTAACTACACTTAAGTAAGGTGCATCTGCGGGATGGAAGAACTGTTTCTTCGGGTCTTTTGGCATGCGCTGAATTTCCAGACTCAGCATACCCAGTTGTTTCATTACATCAGGAACACAATCAGGCACCATACCCAAATCTTCACCACAAATGAGCATATTGGTGGAACGTTTGAGATAAGGCAATTTTGCAATAGCTTCTTTTCTCCATGCTTCATCCTGGCGCTTAAAGAAATAGTTTACATATAAATCTTCCAGTTTTGCTTTTGTATCCCCATCAAGATGTTTGAATGAAATGGTTGAACTCATGCTGATGCGGAAATGAAACTGCTGCGCCTGGCTTCCTTCCACTTCAAACAAAATCACATTGCTGATACAATCATACAATCCTATTTTGATGCGGTTGTTCACTTCATCCTTTTCCTGTTTTTCAAACCAGGCTTCTACTTTGCGCTGTGTATTGAATTCTTCTTTCAGTTCAAAGTATCCGTTATCAATATGATTCAGATATGGTTTCAATATTTCTGTATCGCCTCCCATTACTTCAGCCAATACAGAATCATTGATATACGGACGGCATAAACGTTGATAATCGAACCACAATCCCTTCTGACTGAATTCACTGATATGAACAGGTGTAGCCGGTACAAAGTATCCGAGAATACCTTCTACAGCATGCATCGGAATACTCCAGATGCGGAAGAAACCAAGAATATGATCAATACGGAATGCATCAAAGTAATTACTCATCTGCTCAAACCTTCTGCGCCACCATCTGAAATCATCATCCATCATCCGTTGCCAGTTATATGTGGGAAAGCCCCAGTTCTGTCCTTTCACTGCAAAATCATCAGGAGGTGCACCAGCCTGCATGCTCATGTTGTATAATTCAGGTTCAACCCATGCATCGCAACTGTTACGGTAAATACCAATAGGAATATCACCCTTTAAAATCACACTGTTTCGATGTGCGTATTCTGCAGCATCTTTTAATTGAAGATGCAGATGATACTGTACAAAATAATGAATGGCAATTTCATCGTAATGCTTTTGTCCGGGGGCAACAAACTTTTGTATTTCCTCTTCACTATAAACACTGAGTGTTTTCCATTGATTGAAATCGGGTGTTTTATATTTATCACGCTGATAACTGAATGCAGCATAAGGCACCAGCCAGTGACGGTTAAGATCAAAGAACTCGAAGAACTTCAGATCCTCATGCATCTCATCTTTTTGCAAAGCATACAATTCTTTGATCACTGCCCATTTCAATTTCATCACTGCTTCATAATCCATCTCAGGCAACTCATTCAGTTCCTTCTGTTTTTTTCTGATTGATTTAATGGCATTATGATTGGCATCGCCAGCCATTTCTTCAAGATTCACAAACATTGGATGCAATGCAAACGCTGAGATAGCAGCATAAGGATAAGAATCCATCCAGGTGTTGGTTGCTGTTGTATCATTGACAGGAAGAATCTGGATCACTTTCATGCCCACTTTCTTCGCCCAGTCAACCAATGCGTTGATATCGGTAAACTCACCAACTCCAGTACTTTTTTGTGTACGTAAACTGAAAACATGAATGGCTACTCCGGCACCTTTCCATGTGTTATTCGGCAATTGGGCAAAACCATCATGCAGAATACTGATTTTCTTTTTGCCGTAGCTGTCATATAAGATACGGTTGTTGCCTGTTTCAAAAAGTACAAAGGTTTTTGTTTTGATATTAAACACTCCATATTTATAAGCAACAGGAAAACTTTCGCTTGATAAGTTAAGTTTAGCTGTCCACCAGTTTCCTTCACGCTGCATTAATACAGGCTCTTCTGTTTTCCATGTGCCGAGACTTGCATTGCTCCCTGCAATACAAAGCACCTCATCTTCTTTCAGTAATGGAGCTTTTGCTTTAAAAATATGTGTAACAGATTTAAGTGAATGCGGTTTGACGGGTGCTGCTTTTGGCAGCAACACTTCCTGGAAAGGCTGTGTGTAAAACGCATTTTCAAATTCGCCTGCATGATTCCATGTATCAATCAGGGTTACTTCATCAACTGCTAATTTCATTACTTCAACTATTCTGTCATCGCCCCATTCAAGGATGCTTTCACCATTTTCATTTTTAAGCAGGTAGTTATATTGCAGTTCGTTTTCAAAGTCTTTACCTAACTCAGTGGTAGCCGTCCAGAATTCGTCTGTAAGGTATTGCATGGGTATGGCTGCGGACAAATCGTTGTTACCCAGCTGGGCACAATTCCCCGTAATAAACAGGCTTTGGCCATACTTAGTAAAGAAGCGGAGATAAAACTGAATCTTCATATGCAAGAATTGGGCGGTAATTTAGGCAAAAAAAGGCCACAATGATGCTCTTTCCGGCTAATAGTAATCAGGTAGTTACCTTCCTGTACAAAGAAACTCAAGCCGACTCTATTTCCTCCTCATAAAAGAGAGTTCTGCAAACGTTTACGGCTTTATTATTTAATCAGCTCAAATTTGTCGTTCAGCCTGATATCCCTTGATGAGGCACCGATCATTACATCAAAATCGCCGGGTTCGGCTACCCATTGCAGTTGCTGATTATAGAACGATAGTTTTTCTTTACTGATGACAAACTTGATGGTTTTTGTTTCACCTGCCTTTAAACTGATCTTCTGAAAATCCTTCAGCTCCTTGATTGGTCTAACGATTGAACCAACCTTATCTCTTAAATACAACTGAACGATTTCTTCTCCGTCGTATTTTCCTGTATTGGTAATGGTTACAGACACTTCAATCTGTTCATTGGCTTTCATTTTTCTCTTACTCATCTGCAGATTGCTGTATTGAAAGCTGGTATAACTTAAACCATATCCAAATTCAAACTTTGGAAAAATAGATTCATCGTTATAAGAAGAATTATAATGCCGGTTACTGTCGTTTGTTGCCGGACGGCCTGTATTAAAATAGCTGTAATAAATCGGGATCTGTCCAACACTGCGTGGAAAAGTCATGGCCAGTTTTGCAGAAGGATTATAATCTCCAAACAAAACATCTGCAATAGCGTTTCCTGCTTCACTGCCCAGCCACCAGGTATATAAAATAGCCGGTGCATTATCAGCTGTATAATTAAATACTAACGGACGGCCAGCATTGATCAGTACAACAACGGGTTTACCGGTTGCCAGTAATTCTTTCAGTAAATCTTCCTGCACACCGGGAATACTGAGATTACTGCGGCTCTTTGCTTCACCACTCATATCTCTTCTTTCACCAATGCTGAGGATCACAACATCTGACTGTTTTGCTATTGCAACAGCTTCTGCAAAACCATCTTTGTTGGTCCCTTCAATATCACATCCTTTTGCATACAATAAGATTGTGCCCGAACCCACTTTATTCTGCAGCCCTTCCCATTGTGTTACAATGTAATTCGAATCAACACCGGGTACCTCCACATCCCAGAAACCTTTGTTCTGTTTCACCGCTTTTACCAATGGCCCGATGAATGCAATTGTTTTTGTGTTCTTTGATAAAGGCAATAAGTTATTTTGATTTTTCAGCAGCACAATACTTTTTGCTCCTGCTTCCCTAGCCACTTTTACATGCGCAGGATTATTTAATGCTGCCTGTTCTCTTGCTTCGTTACAGAATTTATACGGATCATCAAACAAACCGAGTTCAAATTTCTTACGCAGAATCCTTCTTACTGCATCATCAATCAAAGCCATCGGCACTTTACCATCTTTAATCAATTGCACCAAACTGTTTTTATAACAGCGACTTTCCATGTCCATATCACTGCCTGCGGTAATTGCAGACAATGCAGCTTCATACTGATTCTTTACATTACCATGGTTGATCATTTCTCCAATTGACCCCCAATCACTCACAACAAATCCTTTGAAGCCCCATTTGCCTTTTAAGATATCCCTTTGCAAATATTTATTTCCCGTTGCAGGCACTCCATTCAGATCATTAAATGAATTCATAAAAGTAGCAGCACCTGCATCTAATGCAGATTTGAATGGAGGAAGATATGTTTCCCATAACATTCTGTCGCTCATGTCAACAGAATTATAATCTCTGCCACCAATAGCTGCCCCATAAGCAGCAAAGTGCTTGGCACAAGCCATCACAGCATTTATATCGCCTAACTTATTTCCCTGGAAACCTTTTACTCTTGCATAGGCGATCTGCGACCCGAGGTAAGTGTCCTCACCAGCACCTTCCATAACCCTTCCCCAGCGTGGATCACGGGCAATATCAACCATGGGTGCAAATGTCCAGTGAATACCGGCAGCACTTGCTTCTGTTGCAGCAATTCTGGCAGTCAGTTGAATTGCATTAAGATCCCAGCTGCATGCTTCTGCCAAAGGAATTGGAAACGTTGTTTTGTATCCATGAATTACATCCTGTCCAAACAGTAAAGGGATTTTTAAACGGGATTGCATGGCAATCTGCTGCCAGCTTCTTGTACGTTCAACACCAACTGTGTTTAATAAAGAACCAACCTGGCCATTTTTTATTTGTCCTATTTTATTATTATCCGGCGTTACCGGTCCGGTTGCTACATGATCGTCATTATACTGATTCATCTGGCCGATCTTTTCTTCCAGTGTCATCAGCTTTAAAACGGAATCAACTTTCTGACTGATTGTTTTTTTCTGTGCAGCAACAGTTACAAGCTGGCTGATAGACAAGAGCAGCAGAACAGCTGCAAGAAAGTAGTTTTTAAACATGGCATTTATATTACTAATGAAACAATTCTAAAAGAATCAATCAAATAAGGCCAAAGCCGATCTGTTAAAAATAAAAAAGGCTTCTCACAATCCTGATTACCAATTTAAGCAATGTAGTGCAAGGATGATGAAAACCCTATTATATAAATTGTTTACCTGTCGCCCGATTTACTGATAAACTCTTACATAATCAATCACCACTCGCTGAGGAAAGATTTTATCATCCACTCCAACCTTACCGCCTCAGTTTCCTCCTATTGCAATATTCTTCAGCAAATGAAACTCTTTATCATAAGGCCAGGTTTCGCTCCCTTTTCCTTCGTTCCTGAACTCGTAATACTTTTTATTATCAATTAAAAAAGAAATCACATCTGCAGTCCATTCAATAGAATACACATGAAATGCTGTTGACAGATCAGTAAGTTTTATCCCATTTGTTTTTTGTGTGCCAAGCATTCCATTATATGCACCTGTGTGCACACTGCCTAAAACAGAATCGGGCCAGTACCCAACATTTTCCATAATATCAATTTCACCGCTTTTAGGCCAGCCCCCATATTCCCACTTAGTAGGTAACATCCAGATGGCAGGCCACATACCTGTACCTGCAGGAAGTTTTGCACGGACTTCAATGCGTCCGTATTTCCAGTCGCCTTTATTTTTCGAAACCAATCTTGCTGAAGTATATTTTGCATCAGAAAAATTTTCTTTTCTTGCTTCAATAACCAGGTGACCGTTTTCTACCCTGGCATTTTCAAGGCGATCATGTGTATAAAATTGAAGTTCCTTATTGCCCCATCCGCAATTGTCAGGGCATCCTCTTCCTTTATCATAGCCCCACTTTGAACTGTCGGGCAATCCAGGTTGATTAAAATCATCTGACCACACCAGCTTTGTAAAAGAGGTCTGTGCAGTTGCATCACAAAAAACAAAGAGCTGTAACATGAAAAAAAACAACGTATATTTTTTGAGAATCATTGCTGTAGTGTTTTAATTGTTTGTACGAAAGACAAACCAGAAAAGAGTGAATGGTATTAACCAGAAAAAGCCGATACGATTCACTCCTCCATTGATTATAAATACTCGATTGTGTGCTGTATATCTATTTAGTCTATTGATAAACTCTTACATAATCTATTTCCAATGTTGAACTGCTGAAAGCAGGATCAATTGTTCCTCCAAAAGTTCCGCCCATTGCAACATTCAGTATGATGAAAAAATTCTGATTGAATGGCAAACTGCTGTTGTTGCTAAACGTAAAAAAAGGAACATCATCTACAGAAATCTTTATTGTTGCTGCCGACCAGTCTAAGGAATACTTATGAAACTCTGTTGAAACATTTGGAATAGTAACCGTACCACCATCTCCATTTCCACCGGAGTGTCCTGGGTGATGTAATGTACCGTATATTTTATTTTGCTGATTTCCGATATGTTCCATAATATCTATCTCACCACAGGCGGGCCATCCGGCAGTTGAAACATTATTTCCCAACATCCAGATAGCTGGCCACGTACCCAAACCTATTGGCAACTTTGCTCTGACTTCAACCTTACCATACTTAAATGAAAATTTATCTTTCGATAATAACCTTGCAGATGTATAAGCGCTGCCGTTATAGCTCTCTGCCTTTGCTGTAATTTTTAATGTGCCATTCGATACAATTACATTATCAGCTCTGTTGGTATAATTCTGCTGTTCGGCATTTCCCCAACCGCCAGCACCAAGATCATAACCCCACTTTGCCGGATTAGGTGCACCAGGCACATCAAATTCTTCCGACCATATTAATGAAACAGCAACCGTAACAGTAATCTGAATGGATTTAGATATCGTTTTTCCTGTGCTGCTTTTCGCAATCACATTAACAGTATAAGTACCCGAAGCCGGGTACTTATATGTTACAATACCTGAAACAACGGTTTGGAAAATCCCGTTACCATAATCATAATCGTATGTAACTGCATTGCTGGCAGAAGCTGTAAAAGCAACATTACCGCTGTTATCAGTATTTACAACTGCGTTCAGAGTGAGATTTGTCGGTGCTATATCAACCGTCGGTGAACTTTTCTTTTTGCAGGAAAAGCCCATCACCAGTATAAATAATAACAGAACTGATAAATATCTCATACTTATTTCACTTTTAATTTTTGATACCAGGAGTTACCATCAATTCCAATACTACGCAGCGTCATGTTTGTTGCTGACAGTTCCAGGATTTCATACGTTGTTCCACCTGTACCAAAAATGATCATTCCATTTCCGGGAACAGTAAACTGAATTCTTGTTGAATTAGCACTGGTAGATGCTGAAGTTGCATCCATAAATGCCAGTTTCTTTGTTCCTGTTGTACCAAGATTTATACATGCATCACCACCGCTGAATCCGTAAAATGCTGTTGCAGCTCCAATAGAAAAAGATTGACCTTTGTTATCAATCGCCATTGATATATTATTATTGGCGTCTTTTGAAAAAGTAATCTCATCGTCATATGAACAGGCATCTCTTGAATTAGGTCCTGCAGCATACCAGATTGGAGCAAACGCATCGGCCGGTCCAACACCAAAATGTCCGTTGGCATCTTTGTCAGAAACCCATACTCTGCTTGATCCGTTTGTTAATGCTGCAATAATCGGAGCAGGAATTTCAAAAGCAACAAATACTTTCACCTTTTTGCTGATGGTTGAAATGGCTCCACCGGTTCCTACGGCATTTACTGTAATGGTGTATTCGGCAGTTCCGGGATTGGTGTACTTATATGTCAACGCACCACCGGGAACAACTTCACTTTTACCATCGCCAAAATCGATTTTGTACGTTAATGCACTTGCTGCTGTTGTGGTAATGGTTACCCTTCCTGTTCCATTTCCGTTGGGATTGGCAACATCTGTTCCAACTACTACAGCAGTTAAAGTAAGTGCCGAAGGAGTCTTAATATCTCCAAAGGAATAGCTTTCCTGTTTACAACTGCTGAAACCAATCAGTATTGCAACAAAAAGAACAGCAATTGATTTTATATTATTTATCATGATTGTTATCCGTTTAAAAATTAATTAAGTGAAATATCATCAAAAAGGAAAGTGAAGTTGGCTGATCCATCGCCCATTGTTCCAAGATCAAAGATCAATACAATCTTATGATAGGAATTTGCTGTATTGATGGCACTGAAATCAAAGGTTAACTCTTCCCATGCATTGGCAGTAGTTGTAGCTACTTCTTTTTCAAAATTAAGTGCACCATTTGTTTGATTTTCAACTTTCAGCAGTAACTTGGCTCCTATTCTTGGTGAGAACACTTTTACTTTGAATGTTTTTTTCACTGAAAAATCAATTGCAGATGATAAAGCAATCCAGCTTCCACCCCATGGCTGACCTGCATTCTTAATCATCTTACCAACTTTACTGCTTGCATTAATTCCACCTGAATTTGGATTTGTAACAACTGTTGCATTGCCACCATCAAAATCAGTAAACGTAAACGTACCTGATTCGAATGTAAGAGGAAGTGAAGGCCCTGCCGGTGGAGGGTTTACAGCCAGATGTTTTACATCATCCCAGTAAAATATTTTTCCATTACCTGCAGTATTAAAGTCGAAAAAGATGGAAGCCATATCATAGTTATAAGCATAATTGATTGCTGCTGTACCCGCTGCCTGGTTGGCAAAATCAAATGTCAATGTTTCCCATGCATTTGCCGCTGTAGTTACCGCTTCTGTTTCAACTGATTTTGTATTGTTGGTATGATCTTCTGCTTTTAAACGAACAGGAATTCCTGCTGCAGGTGAATATACCCTTACTGTCATTTGTGTTGCTGTAGCAGAAAAAGGTATTTTAGAAGCAAACCCTGCTGATGTGCTCATGGTTGTTCCTGCCCATGTTTCAGCACCACTTGGTTTGGTTGTTTTCTTTACTTTATTCGCTGCATTTTCCGGATCAACTGCATCTACTGTAATATTGTTTCCAAAATCAACTACTGTATAGTTAACACCTGCTTCATCAAATGTAAGTGGTAAATTAACCTGTGAAGACGGAATTGTGTTTGTTAACCTGATGTCATCAAACAACCAGGTAAAATTAGCAGATCCATCGCCCTGCGTTCCCAAATCAAAGATGAGAACAATGTGCTCGTAGGTATTTGCTGTGTTGATTGCGCTGTAGTCAAACACCATGTCTTCCCATGCGTTGGCAACAGTTGTAGCCACTTCTTTTTCAAAATTGAGTGCACTGTTGGCTGCGTTTTCAACTTTCAGTAAAACCTTTGCTCCCACTCTTGGAGAAAATACTTTCATTCTGAAAATTTTGTTAGCAGAAAAATCAATCGAACTTCCAAGACCAATCCAGCTGCCGCCCCAAACCTGGCCGGCACTCTTTATCATTTTACCAACCTTCGCACTTGTATTAATACCACCCGATTGAGGATTGCTTACTACTGTAACTCCGCCGCCGTCAAAATTATTAAAGGCATAGGTTACAGTTGGTGATTCAAAGGTGATTGGCAACAAAACGGGATCAACAATGTTAATCGTTTTTGTAATTTCTGTTGTTGCAGCACCACCGCTTAACGCAACTACTCTTACAGTATAAGTTCCTACTGCAGCATACACATGGCTGATTGTTTCACCTTCCAAAAATGACTTTGGAACTTCATTAGCAACATCACCAAAGTATACTTTAAACAGTGTTTCATACAAAGCTTTTGCTGAAACATTCACTTTGTAATTATTTGTCGGATCAACAACTGCTGTAACTTCTAAATTTTCAGGAGCCTTGAATGAAACGGTGAGCTTCTGTGTTGCTTCGGTTGTTTTTCCTGAAATGTTATGAGCAATAATTTTTACGTTATATACTCCTTCAGCATACACATGCTTTGCATTACCGCCTGCTGAAACTTTTACCGGCGTTGCAGCTGCATCACCGAAATAAACATCATAAGTGGTTCCTCCTTCTCCATTAGGAGTAATGGTTACCAACCCGGTATTATCCTGTGTAATGTCGAACATGGCCGAAAGCTTATCTGGCAGTGCGGCATTTTCTCCAAAGGCGATATCATCGTTTACTGTCTTTTTACATCCTGTTATAACAAGAAGTAAAAACAACAGGCTGAATAAATATTTTGATGTATACATAACTATCTTTTTAATGTTGATTGATTAATAGCCGGTATTTTGTGTTAAACCGGAAATATTTATTTCCAGTTGCGGAATCGGGAACACTTCATGTTTACCTGCTGTAAAACCGGTGATTTTTCCTGCAGCCTGTCCTGTTCTAACAAGGTCAAAGAAACGCTCTCCTTCCATTGCAAGTTCAAGTCTGCGTTCATCAAGTATTGCCTGGTATAAAGCAGTACCTGTTGATGTAATATCATGCAGATTATCACCGAAAGCACGGCGACGAACCAGGTTCAGATAGGTTTGTGCTTTTGTTGTATTTGGAGCTGTTGCTTTGCTGTTTGCTTCTGCTGCCATTAACAAAACATCAGCATAACGGATTGTTCTGAAATTATTCAGGAAGTTCAATTCAATCTGTCCGGATGTTTCACCTTTTCTTGGCAGATACTTCTGATTATACAAACCGGTATTTTTATAAGGAGCTACCTGGTAAGTAATATTGAAAGAAGGGTTTGAGGTTTTATAAGCTTCAATATCAAGTACTGTTGCTGATTTTCGTTGATCACCGGCAGTATATGCAGCTGCTAAATTTTGGGTTGGTAAATTTGTACTCCAGCCTGCTGCATATGGCATAGCAGCAGTACCATTTAAACCTCTGATGCCACATTGTTGAACTGAAAGATTTCCCTGTCCTCTTGTAACACCTCCCCAATTATAATAAGGAGAAGTATTGGAATACTGAATTTCAAATACAGACTCAGGACCATTTTCACCGGCAGCTAAAAACATTGAACTAAAGTTTGTGACGAGGCTGAATGCATTGGCTGTAATTACACTTTCCAATACAGTTGCGGCAGCATCAAACTTATTCTGATACAAATAAACTTTACCCAATAAAGCCTGCGCAGCATATTTTGTGATGCGTCCCTTTTGTGTTTGTATTGCCGGTAAAACAGTAATTGCAGCAGTTAAATCTGCTTCAATTTGTTTGTACACATCAGCCTTCGGCGCCCTTGTTAAGGACTTTGAATCTGTTAGTCCAAGGCGTTTGTCTGTAAACAATGGAACATCGCCAAAGAACTTAACTAAAGTGAAATAATAGTAAGCTCTCAAAAAATAAACTTCACCATACAATGCATCTTTACCTGCAAAGTCAACAGTTTCACCGGCAAGATTTGCGGCTTTATACTGATGCATGTAATTGGCACGGTTAATTCCTTCGTATGCGGCCTGCCATATTTCAGTCAGGGTTGAGTTAACAGAAGTGTGTGTATAATCATCGATCTGTTGCAGAGACAATACATCTGATGCATTTTCGCCACCGCTAACAGCATTGTCAGATGCAATATCACCAACAGGTACTGTTTGATTCAGCCATTGTATGGGAGTGTACACACTGATTGCCATTGTACGGTAATCAGTCTCTGATTTCAAATAATCAAGTTCTGTAATCCTGAAATCCTCATGTGGATTATAATCCACCCATTTTTTGCACGAAGCAAGCATGGTTACGATCAGTACCAGGCTTATTATAGTTATTTTCTTCATTGTAATATTTTTTTTGATTGGAGTGTTAAAGTTTAATGTCAAGACCTACAGAATAAATCCTTGCCTGAGGATATGCACCACGATCAACACCTGAATTTAAAATACCACCGGATATTTCAGGATCAAATCCTGTGTACTTGGTAAAGGTGAATGCATTTTTTACCTGTACATAAACTCTCAGTTTACTGAAGATATTTTTTGTAACAGATGCTGGTAATGTGTAACCTAACTGCAGGTTTTTAATTTTGATAAATGAACCATCTTCAACATACCTGTCTGATACACGGATATTACTGTTGGCATCAGTAAAGGAATATCTTGGAGTTCTTGCATCATTGGTTGAACCTTCCCCAGTCCACCTGCCCAGTACAGAACGGAACTTGTTGCTGTAGTTAGCATTTCTTTCATACGCACTGTAGATATCATTTCCTTTCGATACATAAGTAAAGGCGTTGAAATCAAAGTTTTTATACTCCAGGTTCAGACTCCATCCAATAGTGAAATCAGGGAATGGATCTCCAATCTTTGTTTGATCCAGTGCGTTTATAACTCCGTCGTTATTTACATCCACAAAACGGATATCACCGGGTTGGGCACCTGTTTGTGTTGCACCTTTGGTAAGATCTCCCGCATTTTGAAATAAGCCATCTGTTTTATATCCATAAAAATAACCGGGTGTAAAGCCTTTTTCAAAAACAGTTACTGTTTGTGACTGGCCATTAAAATACCCACCACCGTAAATTTTTGCAGTACCATCGCTGTTTGTTGCGGTTACTTCATTTTTTGAAGTGGTGAATGTAAGACCTGTAGTCAGTCTGAAATCTTTCCCGATTACTTCAGTATAATTCAGGGAGAGATCAACACCACTGCTTTTTGTTGAACCGATATTGGCAGTAGGAATAGGAACTGTACCAAGATATAAAGAAGCAGAAGGTGTAAATAACAAACCATCCACTTTCTTCTGGAAGTAATCAGCTGATATAGAAAATTTCTTCTTATAGAAGGTCATATCAAAACCGGCATTTGCCTGCAATTGTTTCTCCCAACGCAAAGCATTGTTGGCAGCAGACCCTACTGTAGAGCCCGGATAAAATACATCACTAAATGTGTAACCATTACTGTTGGCAGTTGAACCATAGCTTGGTCCGCCGGTAACAATACCTACATATTGAGGATCTACATTTTCATTACCGATTGATCCATAGCTTCCCCTGATTTTTAAGTAATCAATAAAATCAGAATGGAAGAAATCTTCATTGGAAGCTACCCAGCCCAATGAACCGGAAAAGAAGTTGGCAAATTTATTATCTGTACCAAACGCATAAGAACCATCACGGCGTGCAGTAAAAGATGCTAAATACTTCTCCTTGTAATCATAATTGATACGGCCGAAATAAGAAAGATTCCTTCTGAAATACTGGTAATAGTAACCGGTAAGTGCATTGGTATTGGTTGCAGTGTTGTTTCCAACTGCTGCAGTAAAATCAGCAAATTCCCATGAGTTAAAAGGAACATCCTGCCTGGTTGCACCGGCTGCATTTCCTGAAGTTCTCGCCATTGAAAAACCAAGAACTGTTTCAAAATTATGATGTTCTTTAATTCTGAAATTATAATTGGCGAAAGTTTCCCAGGTATAATTAAAGTTGCTCACTTTGTCATGTGAAACACTATTGTGCTTGCCGACAACAGCAGAACCATCAGCATTCATTGAATTCTCAACATTTAAAGGACCATAAAATACACTTGGTGTAAAGCTCTTGGAATTACCGTCATACTTTGTATATCCAAAACGTGTAGTGAGTTTGAGATTTTTCAGTACATCATACTGCAGTTCAAACTTGCCGTACAGTTTTGTACAGATGTTTTTATTATACGTGTTATCCAGCTTTGTAAGCGGATTAAATATTTCTGATAACAACAGGTTACTGTATCCATATTTACCTACAGTATTTGGTGTTGTGTTATAAACAGGTACAGTAGGATCAAAATTCAATGCACTGCCAATAACGCTGTTAAATGAATTTTCCTGAATACCTTTTGAATTAAGGATAACCCCGGTAGTATTGACAATGAATTTTAATTTACGGGAAAGATCGAAATTCAGGTTGGCAGTAAAGTTTCCCCTGTCGAATTTAGATTTATCATTTCCTCCTACAATTCCTCCCTGGTTCAAGTAACCACCTGAAAGGAAATAAGACATTCTATCGCCACCACCACGGGCAGTAATATTATGTGATTGCAGTGTTGCCTTCTTGAAAATTTGTTTCTGCCAGTCAACACCAACTCCCAAAACAGATAAATCAGGGAAAATAACATTTCCACCTGCTACAGTACTTCCTTCATTAATAATGGCTCCATATTCAGTAGCATTTAATACACCAATGGTGTTCATTACTTCCTGCACACCATAATTACTGCTGATGGTAATTTCTGTTTTTTGATTCTTTCTACCCGACTTGGTTGTTACAACTATAACACCATTTCCACCTTTCACACCATAAATGGCGGTTGTTGCAGCATCCTTTAAAACGCTGATTGACTCGATATCGGAAGCATTAATAGAATTAAAATCAGTGAGTGTTTGAGGAACACCATCTATAATTACAACCGGATCAGTTCCTGAAAAAGAAGGAATACCCCTGATCAGAACAGTAGGTTTTGAACCGGGTGAACCGCTTTGAATCACATTTACACCGGAAGCCTTGCCCTGTAACACTTCTTCAACACGTACAGGCCGTAACTTTTCAATTTCAGCACTCTTTATTGTTGAAATGGCACCGGATACTTTCGTTACCCTTGAGTACCATAACCAACAACCACTACTTCTGCTAATTTGGAAACAGCTTCAGTAAGAGTAATTTCCAAAGGACCATTTGTAATAGCCACTTCTTTTGATTCGAAGCCAACGGACGTAATTACTAAGGTTTTTGCTGTTGAAGGAACCGATATTGTAAAATCGCCCTTTTCATTTGTAGTTGTACCAATTGTTGAATTCTTTACAACTACGGAGGCTTTGGAAACCCCTTCTCCTTTTTCACCGGTTACTTTACCGGTAACGGTTTTGTTTTGTGCCCAACTTATGTTTGTGGCAAACAATAAGAGAATAAAGAACATTCCCTGAATGACTTTTTTCATACGCAAGTTTTTTGTTTAGTTTTAATCAATATCAATCGAGGGGTAAAATTATGTCAAACAAAAATTTGCAAAGGCATTCTCCACTACATCTCCACTACATCACTATTGTTCAACTATATGATTATCAATAGTTTTAAATTTCATCTTTACTACATCACTTATCTTTTTATCTTTATTTCATGAAATTGCTTGCTCCCTTTCTTTTGGTTGTACTATTTGGAAATTTATCTGTTGCACAGAATACGATAGGGCTGCCGCAAATAGTAAATTATAAGAACACAGACTTTCATGCAGGCACCCAAACCTGGGATATTAAGCAGGACAAATGGGGTCGCATGTACTTTGCCAATAACGAGGGACTTGTAACATTTGATGGTGCTTACTGGAAGGTTTACCCCCAACCCAACAAAACGATATTACGGTCAATAGCCCTAGTTGGAAACCGGGTGTATGCAGGTGGTCAGGATGAGATTGGCTACTATTCACCCGATGAAAATGGCACCCTTCTATACACATCCTTGAAAAAACTGATTCCGGACTCTCAAAATAAGTTTGAAGACAGATGGGACATAGAGGTATATAAGGAATCTGGTTTTTGTCGCACCAGGGATCGGATTTGTCAGCTGAAGAATGAAACCATGCAGGTTCACCCCGCTATTAACGGCTGGCAGAGTATAAAAGTAGCCGGCAATAAACTGATTGCACAGGACCTTAAAAAAGGACTTTTCCAGTTTATTAATAATCAATGGCAACCCCTTTCAACCGCTAACCCGTTCCCGGATATTTATATTACCGGAATAGCTGCATTGGGTAATGACAGCCTGCTCATCAGTTCTCTCCTCAATGGCTTATATGTTTTTTACAACGGCATCTTAACCCAAAAGAGTACAGCAGCCGATAACAATTTTCTTAAAAGCCAGATCTATTCTTTCGAAAAAATCAACAGTACAGAATTTGTGACGGGCACTACATCTGAAGGCTGCTTAATTATTAATTCTGCCGGGCAAATTGTTCAGCAAATCGGGCGGCCTGAAGGTCTTCAAAACAATACAGTACTCAGTATATTTCTTGATAAAGACAATAACTTATGGACCGGATTAAACAACGGAATCAGTTTTATTGCCTACAACTCTGCCATTAAATACATTAAACCGAGTAAAAGCAATGAACAATCAGGGTATACTTCCTATGTTTTTAATAACCGCCTTTACATTGGCACTTCCGATGGGGCTTATTCTGCTCCCATTGCAAACTCAAATAAGGATCTGAGCTTTGCTAAAGGGAATTTTGAACTGATCAACAACAGTAACGGGCAGGTATGGCGGCTTGATGAAGTAAATAAACAGTTGTTCATGGGCCATCACAACGGCTCGTATTTAATCAGTAATAACCAGGCATTGCAATTGACGCATGATGGTGGTGTGTGGCTGTTTGTTCCAACATCATCAATCTTCCCTGCAAAGAATGTTCTTTCAGGAACATATTTCGGTTTGACAATGTTTGAATTTGCAGAAACAAAATTCATGAAAGGGAAAAACTGAGTGGCTTAAATGAATCGCTGCGCTTTCTTGCAATTGATAATAATAACGAAATATGGGCGTCGCATCCGTACAGGGGCATTTATAAAATACAATTATCAAAAGATAATAAATCATATACTGCCCGGTTGTTTACAGATAAAGATGGATTACCATCAACTTTCAGAAACAATGTTTTCCGGATAAAAAACAGGGTTGTGTTTGCTACTGAAAAAGGTGTTTATGAATACGATCCGCCAACAGAAAAATTCATTGCTTCTCCCCTGTTATACAAGGTATTTGCAAATACAGGTGTTCAATATCTGAATGAAGATGCTGATGGAAATATTTGGTTTTGCAGTGGAAAAAAATTGGTGTTGCCCGTTTCACCGGTACAGAAAACAGCCCTGTATTGACTTATTTCCCTGAACTCACAGGGAAAGTTTTAGCCGGCTTTGAAAATATATACCCATACAGTAAAGAAAATGTTTTTATTGCATCTGAAAATGGAATACTTCACCTTAACTATGAAAAGTACATCGGCAGAAACCCGACTTTGCAAATCTTACTGACACAGGTAAAAATTATCGGAAAAAATGACAGTGTAATTTTTGGTGGCCACTTTCCATTAAACGATGTGTTGAAAAACATTCAAGCCAAATCATCCGTTTTACACTTTCCTATAGACTATAATTCCTTTCACTTTGAATTCAGTTCACCTGCTTTCAGCCTGCAAAACAATATTGAATACAGTTATCAGCTGGAAGGGTATGAAAGCAAATGGTCGGCCTGGACATTGAAAACTGAAAAGATTATACCAACCTGCCGAATGGAGCCTATACGTTTAAAGTAAAAGCACATGATAATCTCGGCAATGAATCTGAACCTGTAAGTTATAGTTTTGTTGTAAAGCCTGCCTGGTATAAAACAATCTGGGCATACCTGTTATATACAGCTCTCTTTGTTTTCGGTTTATATATAGTTGATAAATTGCAAAAAAGAAAGTTCTACCATCAGCAGCTTAAATATGAAGAGGAGCAGAAAAAGCTTAAGTACATTCACCAGTTAGAAGTAGAGAAAAATGAAAAAGAAATTATTCAGCTTCAAATTGAAAAACTATCTAACGAGGTTACTTATAAAAACAAAGAGCTTGCCGATGCAAGCATGCATTTAGTTGAAAGAAGCGATGCGCTCATAAAAGTGAAAGATGAATTACAGCAGCTGTATAAAAAAACAGGCGGCAATCATGATGTAAAAAAAGCAATTCAGCTTGTTCATGATATTGAAAAAAACAATTCAAATTGGGAACAGTTTGCCACACATTTCAATGAAATCAACAATGACTTTCTGAAAAAATTAAAGTTGAAATTCCCCAGCTTAACCAACACTGATTTAAAGCTGTGTGCTTACCTGCAGTTAAAACTATCTTCCAAGGAAATTGCCCAGCTTATGAATATTTCTGTACGGGGTGTTGAAATCAGCCGTTACCGCCTCAGAAAGAAATTACAATTACCAACAGAACAAACTCTGAATGATTTTCTGAATGAAATACATTTGAATTGACTTATTCTGTTACTGCTTATGCATTTGCCATAGCACGATCAAGGTGAACATATCCGCCATCAACATAAATCAATTGACCTGTTGTGTGGCTTGATACCGGTGACAACAAGAATACAGTCATGTTGGCAATTTCCTCTGCAGTGGTAAACCGCTGTTCAAATGGAATTTTAGAAGTGATTTCTTTTAATTTCTGTTCAGGATTCGGTAGAGTCTTAATCCATTTATCATACAATGGAGTATAACATTCAGCAACAACCAACGCATTTACACGAATAGAATATTTTGCAAGTTCCACTGCCCACTCACGGGTTAATGCATTTCTGCCACCATTTGCTGCTGCATAAGCTGAAGTATTTCCTTGTCCTGTTTCTGCAGTTTTGGAAGTAATGTTTACAATGCTTCCTTTTGATTTTTTCAGCTCAGGCAATGCAAAATGTGCCATCAAATAATAGTGCACTACATTTCTATGCAGGCTTTCCATAAACCGTTTGTAATCGCCTGTTTCCAAACCTACTCCATCATTTACTCCTGCATTGTTAATGAGCCCTTCAATTCTTCCGAACTTTTCAATGACAGTATTAACCGCTTTCTCACATTCTTCGGGTATTGACAGTTCTGCACACACCTGCCATGCATTACCACCTGCTGCTTCAATTTCATCAACCACTAATTGATTATCAGTTGCACTGCGGCCAACAATAACTGGAATTGCACCTTCTTTTGCCAACACTTCAACAATCCCTTTGCCAATTCCCTTGGCACCACCGGTAACAATAACCACTTTATCCTGTAACTGGAGATTCATATTCTATCATTTATAAGTTATAAAACCTGATTGCATTTTTGCTGAAAACTTTCTCCTGTTCTTCCATTGTGTATGATGCGAAATATTCTTTGATCACATTCAGCCATTTTTCGTACGATGAAGCTACCAGGCAAACCGGCCAGTCGCTGCCAAACATGATGCGGTCTGTTCCAAAACAATTCACAACTGTATCTATATAAGGAGTTAAATTTTCTTTTGACCAGTTTTTCCAATCAGCTTCAGTTACCATACCACTCAGTTTGCAATAAACATTTTGCTGTTTACTGATTGTCTTCATGTCGGCTTTCCATTCATCAATCTTTCCATCTTTAATAGATGGCTTAGCAATATGATCAATTATAAAACGCTGATCCGGAAATTTTTTCACCAGTTGTAATGCAGCTTCAAGATGATGCGGAAAAATGAGGATATCATAAGTATACCCATACTCGTTCAGCTTGCTGATGCCATGCAGAAAACTTTCCAGCAACATAAAAGAAGGTTCTTCACCCTGCAATACATGTCTGAAGCCTTTCAGTTTTTTGTATTGTTTGAAATACTGTAACCATTCTTCGATCAAATTACTGCGCAGATCAACCCAACCAACCACACCTGCAATAAAATCATTTTCATCAGCCATCTTTACAAGCCATTCGGTTTCTGCTTCTGTTTGATTTGCCTGCACAGAAATACATGTTTCTATTTTTTCTGCTTTCAATACTTCGGCAAGATCAATTGGCAGAAAATCTTTCCGTATCACAGACATATCTTCTGTTATCCAGTCATAAACAAACGGATCGTATTTCCAGAAATGCTGGTGTGTATCAATGATCTTCATCACTGTTCTTTTAAATCAAATATTTTATTCATCAGTATCCACTTCTCGCCTTTTTTGGCAGTTGGCAAAGCCTGCTGATACTTCCACATTAATTCTTCCCATTCCTGCACTCTGGTATTCGAAGCATCCATTGCTGATTTCTGTTCAAATGAAAAATCAGCAGTGGTTTCCATAATCATGAACAAACGGTTTTCAACCCGGTAAATTTCCATATGAATGATTCCTGCATCTTTGATGGAAGCTTTGATCTCAGGCCAGATATGTTCATGATATTGCTCGTATTCAATAATGAGCTGCTTGTCATTTTTTAAATCAACTGCTAAACAATAGCGATGCATAGAATTAATTTTCAACATTAGTAATTCTGTACCCCTTCCAGCCAAACAGCATGATTACAATAAAACAAATAAGTGGCACAATATATCCCAGCTGAATATTTCCGCTCCAGTCGCTGATCATTCCAAAAAAGCGTGGCATGATGGCACCTCCGACAATTGACATAATAATTAAGCTGCTCCCATACTCTGTATCTCCTTTTAAATCTTTAATCCCTAAAGAAAAAATTGTCGGGAACATGATTGACATAAAGAAACAAATAGCGATTACTGCATAAACAGTAATCATACCGGTCCCCATCATTGCAACAACACTCAGCAATATATTAACAGCAGCATAGTAAGCCAGCAGTTTTTCCGGTTTGATATATTTCATCAGGAATGTTCCTGAAAAACGGCCAATCAGGAATGCAATACCACAGGCACCTAAATAATCCGCAGCTGTTACCTGATCAATGGATGCAGATTTCACAGCATATAAAATGAACAGGCTAAAAACAGAAACCTGTGCGCCAACATAAAAAAACTGTGCAGCTACTGCCCAGCTTAGATGTTTATGCTTAAATGCATGGAAAATATTTTTACTGGCAGTATGTCCGGTGGATTGCTGGATTTTCGGCAAATGTGTAATGGCAAAAAGAATAGCTACTACAATTAGTACAATTCCCAAAATGGCATAAGGCATTTTAACTGATGCAGCTTCTGAAGCCAATGCCATCTTCCTGGCCGCATCTGTCATTAAATTTAATTCTGTATCAGTATGACCTTTGGTTAAAATAATTCTTGCCCCAATTACCGGGGCCAATGCTGCAGCTAACCCATTAAATGACTGTGCAAAATTTAAACGTTGTGTTGATGTTGCCGGATCGCCCAGTGCAGCAGCATAAGGATTGGCAGCTGTTTCAAGAATAGTTAAGCCACATGCAATGATGAACAAAGCAATCAAAAAATAATTATAGGATTGATAATCGGCAGAAGGTAAAAACAAAAAGGAACCTGCAGCAAACAATAATAAACCAATAATGATTCCCATTTTATAACCAAACCGCTTCATGATATAACCTGCCGGTAAAGCCATCACGAAGTAAGCGATGAATACAGCTGAATCAATCAATGTTGACTGCGTTGTTGTTAACGTAAATGATCTTTTCAGGTGGGGAATTAAAATCGGGTCAAGATTATGTGCAAATCCCCACAGGAAAAACAAACAGGTTACAAGAATAAATGCAAAGAGATACGGTTGATTTTTTTGATTTGGCATGGCAGCGAATCGGTTGTTATTTTTTAAATGCAATCACAGTTTGTTTGGATGTTCCGAGTCCATCAACACCCAGCTCCATTACATCTCCTGGCTTGAGATAAACAGGCGGTTTCATTCCCAATCCAACACCGGCAGGTGTACCAGTTGAAATAATATCTCCCGGCAACAGGGTCATAAATCTGCTTACATAGGAAACAAGATGCGGCACATTAAACACTAAATTAGCTGTTGTTCCGTCCTGCATCTTCTGTCCGTTTACGGTAAGCCATAAACGCAGGTTGTGAACATCAGCAACTTCATCTTTTGTAACCAGCCATGGCCCGATTGGTGCAAATGTATCGCAGCCTTTTCCTTTATCCCAGGTACCACCACGTTCGAGCTGAAATTCACGTTCGCTGATATCATTATGCAAACAATAACCTGCAACATAATTTAATGCATCAGTCTCTTCTACATAAGAAGCTTTTTTACCAATCACAATGGCTAGTTCCACTTCCCAGTCTGTCTTTACTGAATCCCTTGGAATCATCACTTCATCATTTGGGCCAATGATGGCTGTTGTTGATTTAAAGAAAATAACCGGCTCTGCAGGAAGTGTTGCTCCTGTTTCTTTTGCATGATCACTGTAGTTTAATCCGATACATACAATTTTTGAAGGACGCTTTACCGGGCAACCATATCGTTTCACATCCACAACAGGCAATGTTGTTGTTGCCACAATTTTTTCTAATTTTTTCAAGCCATCATTTTCAAAAAAAGCTTCATCATAATCAGTTATCCATGCAGATACATCATAACATTTGCTGATTAAGATTACACCCGGTTTTTCTTTTCCTGCTTCTCCAAAACGAATCAATTTCATCTGTACTGTTTTATTATGTTTATTTAGTTATTCAATTTTATAAAGCCCCCGTCAATCGGGTAATCACAACCCGTAATAAACCCAGCCTCATCACTGCATAAATACAAGGCAAGATGTGCCACTTCTTCTGTTGTACCCATCCTGCCAATCGGCTGACTCTTTGATAATTTTTCAAAAATCTCCTCTTCCTTTCCGGGATAGTTTTTTGCAATGAATCCTTCTACAAAAGGTGTTAACACTCTTGCAGGCGAAATACAATTGCAACGGATATTGCTTGACAGGTAATCCCGTGCAGCAGACAGAGTCATTCCCAGCACCGCACCTTTACTCATACTGTAAGCAAAACGGTCTGTAATACCAACGGATGCGGCAATGGAACACATATTAAGGATAACACCTTTCTGCTTTTCTTTCATCACCGGAATTACTTCATGCAAACAATTGTACACGCCTTTTACATTGATATTGAAAAGACGGGTAAAATCTTCTTCTGTTGTACTGTCGGCAGTACCTACATGAGCCACACCTGCATTATTCACCAGCAGATCAATTGTCCCCTGTTCTTTTACAACCTGCTGTACCGCATCTTTTACCTGTTGCTGATCGGAAATATTTAAAAGAATGCTTTTGGCCGATCCGTTTGCTGCAGCAATTTCTTCTATTGTTTGCTGCGATCCTTTTTCATCAATATCAAAAATATAAACCGTTGCTCCCTGCTTTGCAAAGAGCTTGGCAATTGCACGGCCGATGCCGCTGCCACCACCTGTTATAACTGCTGTTTTTTGCTGTAACTGAAACATGATTCAATTGATTTTCAAATAAATAATCAACTCACTCTAAAAATAACGACCATTGTCAACTGTAAAATGATCAGCTTATGTCTGTATCATCTAAGATAACTCATCAGCAACAATAAGATAAGAATCTTCTGCAGGAATTATGCTTATACTTCCACCATTGCTTTGATCACTCCATTGGCCGGGTTCAACCAGCTTTCGAAATTTGCTTTCACTTCATCAAACGTTACACGGTGTGTGATATAAGTGGCGGGATCAACCAGTTTCTTTCGCATACAACTCATCACAAAATCAAAATCGGCTAATGTTGCGTTACGGCTGCTCATTAATGTTGCTTCCCTTTTATGAAATTCAGGATGACTGACAATTAACTCGCCTTTCTGCAAACCCACAAGCACATATCTTGCTCCATGTGCCATGTACAAAAAAGCACTGTTGATCGCTCTCTGATTTCCCGATGCATCAACAATTACTGTTGGCATATCGTTATTGGTAATTTCTTTCAATTTCTGCAATACATCTTCCTCTAATGGATTAATGGTATGTTCCACTTTCAGTTTATCCTTGCAAAATTGCAGACGGGTATTATTTACATCCATAGCAATAACACGACCACCTGCAATGCGGGCAAATTCCATTACACCCAAGCCAATTGGTCCGGCACCCACAACTAAAACAAATTCACCCGGCATTACTCCAGCCCTTCTGATACCATGTGCGCCAATTGCCAATGGTTCAACCAATGCCAGTTCATCAAAACTCATATCGCCGCCATGCAGTAATGCTGAAACCGGAACAGAAATAAATTCCATCATACCGCCATCTACATGCACACCAAATACATTGATGGCTGCGCAGCAGTTTGGAAGACCGTTACGGCAGGCAATACATTCACCGCAATGAAAATAAGGGATGAGTGTAACTTTTTCGCCTACTTCAAAACCTGTGGAAGAATCAACCTGTATAATTTCACAACCCAGTTCATGTCCGAGTATGCGTGGATAAACAAAGTATGGCTGCGTACCTTCAAATGCATGCAGATCAGTTCCGCAAATACCAATACGTTTTACTTTTAAGATTGCCCTGCCTTCCTGAATTTCGGGTGGATCTTTTTTGATATATTCAAACGAACCCGGTTGCTGACACAGTAATGCCTTCATATAATTTCTTTAACTGAATGAAAAGATGGAAATATAGTAACAGTAGTTTTCGATGCGGATGTCTTTCGTTCTTCTACTGTATTGTTTCGATGTAAACAAACTGAGGAATCAATCTCAATTAACAAGAAAGAGGAGGAGACTATTTTCATGTAATGCAAGTTCAATCGTTCATTTTTTTAATGGCATTCGAACCATAAACTAATCCTGTTTAAGCATGGCTGTAAATATAGAATTCAGACAATAATCAGGCGTCCTGCCGTTACCTGTATCTGACAATACCAATAATGGCTCTGAAAACTGCATAACAACTAATAAAATCTAAAAATAGAACAGAATGAACAGATATTCAATGGAAGATATTATGAAACTGATGGATTATTTTACCGTTTGGTAAAGTAGTTCTGAGCCTCTGCATTCGCCATTTTTACCAATTGCCAGTAAGGTGGTTTGTATTTTTTTACACCTGTAAAAGTTTCAGCCTGTAAAGCAACTGATTTTTTTACCTGCTGGAATATGTTCACAAATTCAAGGTTCTTCATTGCCTGCACGGCTGACATCCCTTCAGGAATTTTGCCAACCTTCCCAAACAGGTTCAATACAACACAATAAGCTTTCAATACTCTTGCAACAGGCAGTTTCCATGTATTGTATCCAATCTCTGCTCCTTTATCTGCTTCAGTGAGCAGTGCATCCATCACAGCATTATCAAGATGATCCTTAAATAATGTTTCTCCATCCTTCCATTCTGCAACAACCGTAAGCTGCGGATCATACTCAAGATCAGAAGGCATTTGTGTTACGAAATGTTCTACACCAAATGAATGCAGCCAGTTCTCCACGCCCGGCGATGAAATGGTTGAAACTGCTTTCCATAACTGCAAACCATTTTTCCTGTATGCATAAGACCCAACTTCTGAACAGAACATTGCCGAAGAATCATCATAGTTCATTTTAAAATCATAAGGAATATGACGTTTAGCTGCTTCATCAAACGCATAAAGGGCCACTTTTTGAGGCAGCATTGAATCAGTTTTCAATTGTGGCAAATCAAACCGTGGACGTAATACCATAAACCGCAGCTTTTTATCTTTCACATAATCTGCAACAGATGATACGGCTACTCCTTTTTCAATATGCGCTTCAATGAGGTAAGGGATATTTGCTGATGCATCAATATATACCAATGCCACATGTGAAAAATTACCGGGGTAATCGTTTCCTCTTGAAATAAATGCAGATACTTCTGCCCCTCCACGGGAAACAAGCAAATCACCACTATGAACTGTTATGCCGAGGATGTTGGTTGATGCTGTTGCGGAATGCTCTTCCTTTCCAAAAAGAATATGTTCGGTTGAGTCAGCCTGTAAAGCTACTTCTTCAACTGCGGCTCTTAATCCATACAGCATTTTGTACAAGCTGTTTCTTACAGCTGTACTGTTAATATCCACCTGTTGCGATTGAAACTTCACAGCAGTTCGTATTCTGCCATAAAGTACATTCAACTGATGAGCATATTGTGGCTGAGCTGCAACCAATGCCGATAGTGAAAAAAAATGAAAGAGGACGGCATTGTAAACTGAATCATTCAATGCAATAGTGCTGCTTTCCATTTCACTGCAAAGTTTTTCTTCAATGCGAAAGACTGAATCAATTTTTATATGAAGAATTGCTGTGTCCAGCTTTCTGCTCTCTGAGAAATCAGCTTCCAGTTTGTTCCATAAAGAATCACTGCTCCAGCTGAATGGCTGCTGATGCGCCTGTATCTTATGCTCATTGGAAGGAACAGGAATGAGTAACAGTAAATAGATGGAAAGAATGATCAGTACTGCAAACAGAAAACGTTTCAGGAGTTTATGCATCAATGGCTATTTATATAAAGATCATTAAATTCTGAGAAAATAGTGCTTTCGTAAAACAACAAACGTTAATGCAATTACACAAATAATGACTCCATCTTTGCATCAGTATAATCTTTCACACACATCAGCACATTGCTGTATGCATCAAACTCATGTGCTTCATGCATTGTTGTGAGAACCACTGCTTTCATGCCCCCCAGCAATGCAGACTCCACTCCTTTTGGCGAATCTTCAAAAACAATACAATCTGCAGGATCAACTTTCAGCAATGAGGAACAGGACAAATACGTTTCAGGATCAGGCTTGCTAATTTTCACCTCATCTGCACTTACAATTGCATCAAAGTAAGAACGGATAGAAAGATTGTCAAGCACAAAATCAATATTGAACATAATAGCAGCAGAGCCGATTGCCATTTGTATTTCCTGTTTATTTGCCCGGCTTAAGAATTCATTCAGTCCTGGAAGCAAGGCTAAATGAGGTTTGAATTGAGATTGATACTGCCGTTCTTTTTCCAGGCTCATTTCTTTCTTTTCAACTTCTGTAAATCTTCCGGGGAACATGCGTTCAAGCAGCTCATCATTTTTACCATAGCATTCTTCCTTCATCCGCTCCAGTGAAAGATTGGCACCCAGTTCATTCAATATTCTGTGCCATGCTTTGATATGATACTGCATATCATCAATCATTGTTCCATTCAAATCAAACAAAAAAGCTTTTTTATTCATAATAAGAAACGGGATAGCGCATAAAAAAACGGGAAGTACCTGTTATCTGCATCAGAATATTTTCGCCTCAAGTATTAGAATAAAAATACCTGACAAAAAACCGAGAAGAGCAATCCAGCTTACCTTCTTCAGATACCACATAAAATCGATTTTTTCTATCCCCATTGCTGCAACTCCTGCCGCAGACCCAATGATAATAATACTTCCTCCTGTACCCGATGTAAGTGCTATAAGTTCCCAAAAATGATGATCTGTTGGATAGATACTTAAATCATACATACCCTGAGCAGCAGCAACCAGTGGTACGTTATCAATAATAGCAGAGATGATACCAAGTGAAGTACCTGTGAGGTATATATTCCCTAACGTTTTATCAAAAAAAACAGCAAGCTGGTTTAACAATCCGAAAGACTCTAATGACGATACAGCTAACAAAATTCCAAAGAAAAAAAGAATACTGGGTGTGTCAATTTTTTGAAGAGCAAGACTAACTGAAAAACGATGTTTCTCTTCAGATGGTTTCCTGGAATGAATTACTGATACAATGATCCACAAAATCCCCAAAGAAAATAACATACCCATCACTGGAGGTAAATGTGTTGCCATCTTAAAAAAAGGAACAAGCATTAAAAGAAATATCCCTGAAATCAACACAATATTTGCATCTTTTCTGTCAACATTGATATCTTCCTTACCAGTATAAGTAAAAGTCTGGTTTCGAAATTTCGGGCTGATAATTAATAAGGGTATAACAATTACAGTTAAACTTGGCAGAAACAGTTCTTTGATAATATTTACAGCAGATATCTGATTACCTATCCAGAGCATAGTTGTTGTTACATCACCCAGGGGTGAAAAAGCTCCTCCGGCATTTGCTGAAATGATGATCATGGAAGTAAACCAAAGCCTGTCATTTCTTCCACTCAGTATTTTGGCAGTTACAGAAACCATTACAATTGTAGTGGTGAGATTGTCCAGTATAGCCGAAAGAAAAAACGTAATAAATGTAATGATCCAAAGTAACCTGACCTTACTTCTGGTTTTTATTTTATCCGTAATAATGGTGAACCCATCATGGCTGTCAATAAGACCAACGATTGTCATAGCCCCAAGAAGAAAGAAAAGAATGGAAGATATCTCTCCTATGGTATGAATCAGTTTTTCCCCTGCTTCTTCTTTTCCATTTCCCGCAAACATATACAGCACCCAGCAAAGTACACCGGTTAACAAAGCAGATGCTGCTTTATTCAGCTTGATTGAATGTTCCATTGCTATGGCAGCATAACCAATAACAAAAACGATAAGTACTAAAATTGCCATACAAACTCTATTTATTTTTTTGAAACTCCTGTTTCTGAAATGAACATGAAGAATCAATCAATATTCCATGTCATCATTTTTCATCTTTTACAATAAAAAAACACCTGCTTGTTTGAAGCAGGTGTTTTCTTTATAATTCAACTACCCGAAGTAAGCATAAAGTGCCACAATGATCAAAACAATTCCCATTGCTCCAATCAGGAAACCCTTATCTGTTTCAAACAACTGAGGATTGAAATCATATGCCTTAACATCCTTAGTGGTGCTGTTTGCATTTGTATACATTATTATTGACAGGAAAGTCAACAGGAATGTCATCATGAAAATAGAATGAAAACCAAGACTAACCATACTCATGCCAAACAGATCAGTACCCCATACAAGACCTGCAATCAGTGTAATAACAGCTCCTATTGCAAAAGCCCTTCCTGCTGAGAGTAATTTTTTACGATTATCATTACTTACAGGTTCTGTCTTCACTTTTTTAGAATCTGTCAGTGAAAGAATAACGGCCATTGAAATCAAAATCATACAAACATATCCCATACGGATAATAAAAGGAAGGTCGGGCAATGCAATTTTCATCAATATTCCTACAGGCAATGTTGCAACTGTAGTCCACAATGCTGCACGGTTTGTTGCACGCTTCCAGAGAATACCCATACCAAATACAACAACAACACCGGGATAAATAAAGCCGGTATATTCCTGAATATACTGGAATGCCTGATCGAGACCGCCAAGTAATGGCTTAGCAGCAATCATTGCTATTACAAGTGCAACCATGGCTGTTATACGGCCAACATATACCAGTTTTTTATCATCAGCTGTTTTGTTAATATGTGATTTATAAATATCAAGTGTAAAGATGGTAGATGTTGAATTAAGCATAGAAGCGAGAGAAGAAACAACAGCTGCAACCAGGGCGGCAAATGCTAAACCACGAACACCCGCTGGAGCAAAATTGCGAAGTAACCAGGGATAAGCCTGATCAGCTTTGTCAATTGTTCCGCTTAGGTTTGTCATTGTTGATCTTAATTCAGGATGCTTAAACAATACATAAGCTGTAATACCGGGAATGATAACAATTAATGGAATCAGAATTTTTAAATAACCGGCAAAGATCAACCCTTTCTTTGCTTCAGCTAAGCTTTTAGCTGCCAGCCCTTTTTGAATAATATACTGGTTAAAGCCCCAGTATCCAATATTCGTAAGCCACATTGCGCCAAATATAACAGCCAAACCTGGCAAATCAATGTATGGATCTTTCACCCCACCAGATCCATCAGGAATAGAAGTAACGCCTTCTTTAATAATCATATTAAAATGCAGATCACTCGCATCTGAGCGGATAGCACCTAACACTTTTCCAAAACCATCAATGGCACTTCCTGTATCACTTACAGCCGCTAATGCAAACCAGGCTGTGATTAAGCCACCGCCCACTAAAAATATTACCTGTACCACATCTGTCCATGCAACAGCTTTTAACCCTCCATAAATAGAATAGATACCGGCAAAGATTAATAATCCCGGAACACCATAAGACATTGGGATTCCTAATATCTGATCCATTGCCATTGCACCCAACCACGCAACAGATGTAAGATTTACAAACACATAAACCAGCAACCAGAAGAATGAGAAGAAAAAGCTTACACCTTCACCATACCGTTCTTTTGCCAATTGCGGCATTGTGAAAATCTTCTTTTCAATCATTTGTGGCAGTAAAAATTTTGCAACCAGAATCAATGTAATTGCTGCTAACCACTCATAAGCAGCGATCCCAAGTCCAATAGCGTAACCTGAGCCTGACATGCCGATAAAATGTTCGGCTGGAATATTTGCTGCAATTAATGAAGCTCCGATTGCCCACCAGGAAAGAGTTCCGCCTGCCAAAAAATAATCCTTAGCATCTTCCTGATGGCCTTTCTTTGTTCTGGAAAGCCAAAGGCCTAAGCCTACAATCAATATTGCATAAGCAATAAAGATGGCATAATCAATAGTTGTAAATCCGGCATTCATAATGTTTAATAATTAATGGTTGTAAAAGTAAAGTGTTGAAAGTAAATTGCTCTTTCAAATCACCATATGATTTTGACATAAATTTATCTGTTCGAAAGGTATGTTTATTTATAATACACTTCACTCCAGCGAAGTTCATTTTTGAACTGATACAGATCGGTGGTTTTGCCAATACGTACATACTCAATTCCCGCCATTTCTGCAAAATCTTCCATGTGTTCAGATGAAAGATTCTGGCTGTAACAGGTATGATGTGCACCCCCAGCTAAAATCCATGCAGCACAACCATCATTCATATTTGGATATGGTTTCCACAATACTCTTGCAACAGGAAGCTTTGGTAAATCAGCAACCGGTGCAACAGCTTCCACTTCATTTACCAGTAAACGGAAGCGGTTACCCATATCAACAACAGATGCATTCAAAGCAAGACCTGCAGCGGAATTAAATACAAGACGAACAGGATCTTCTTTACCACCAATTCCAAGCGGATGAATTTCGCAGTTCGCTTTTCCATCAGCAATACTTGGACAAATTTCCAGCATGTGTGAACCCAGCACTAACGGATTGGCAGGATCGAAATGATAGGTATAATCTTCCATAAAACTGTTACCGCCTTTCAAACCTGTGCCCATTACTTTCATGGCCCGTACAAGTGCTGAAGTTTTCCAGTCACCCTCACCACCAAAACCATATCCATGTGCCATCATTCGTTGCGAACCGATACCTGGCAATTGTTTCATGCCATGCAGGTCTTCGAATGTATCAGTGTAACCTTTGTAGTTACCTGCTTCAAGAAAATACTTTAAGCCCAGTTCAATTTTAGCTGCATCAATCAACGATTGATATTGTGTGCCACCTTTCTTCAGGCTTGCAACAACATTGTACTGATCATTATATTCAGCAATTAATTTTTCAACATCTGCATCACTCACTTCATTGATCACTTTTACGAGATCGCCAATGCCATGTGTGTTTACACTGTAACCAAACACTCTTTCTGCTTCTACTTTATCACCATCAGTTACTGCTACATAACGCATGTTATCACCAAAGCGAACAAATCTTGCTCCCTGCCAGTCGTTCCATCCTGCAGCTGCTCTTGTCCATGCATTGATGCGGTCAAGTACATTTGGATCCTGCCAGTGACCAACAACCACTTTTCTTTTTAAACGGAGACGACTCATGATATGACCAAATTCTCTGTCGCCATGAGCACTCTGGTTAAGGTTCATAAAATCCATATCAATTTCACCCCATGGAATATCACGGTTGAATTGTGTATGGAGATGAAGCAATGGTTTATTGAGAATGCTCAAACCCCTGATCCACATTTTTGCCGGAGAAAATGTATGCATCCATGTAATGATGCCGATACATTTTGCTGATGCGTTTGCTTCCGCACATACAGCATAAATTTCTTCGGGTGATTTTACAGTGGGTTTAAATACAACTGATACAGGTATTACTTCAGCACTGTTTAATGATGCTGCGATCTGCTGCGAATGAACAGCCACCTGCTTCAATGTTTCCTCACCATACAAATCCTGGCTGCCGGTAACAAACCATACTTCAAGTTCTTTTAACGATTTCATTTTAAATAGATATTAGTGTTCAATTGATTGTTTGCTTTTTATTTTGCGATAATGTCTACATCCTTAATTTTTTCAGGGAACCACAGCATCATTTCTCCCTTACCCCTGTTGGCCCATGCATAATAAGGAATGGCAACAAAAGATTGTTTCACTGTATTTACCTGATCATCTTTTACGATCACTGCGTTTGCATCTGCTTTCAACAGCATGACACCGTTCAGCAATGCAGGTTGATATTCGGTTGTAAAAACAGTTGACGCCGGTAACACAATATTGGAAGTACGGCCATTATTATCGGGCCATTCTGCACAATACATCAACGGGCCTCTTTGCAGAGCCACTTTGCCTATATCATCTTTTATTTTTTCATTTGCTGTTACACGCCGCACTTCCATTGGCAATTTCACTTCCACCACATCATTCTTTTTCCAGCTCCTGTTCAATACTGCATACCCATTCTCAATCGCATACTGAACAGCTTCTCCATTTACAGTAACAATTACTTTTGTTTCAGATTTTAATTGAAATGAATAAAGATCCAAAGGAAGAGCCTCATTTACAGCCCAGCCGGGAATACGCACTTTTAAAGTGAAAGGCACCACTCCTTTCTTTGGTGATATAATAAACTTCAAATCGCCATTCCATGGATAACTATTCTGCTGTACAAGCTCTACTGCTTTTCCATCTATCGTCAATGATGAATTACTGTTGATGAAAAGATTCACAAATACATCCTTGCCTTTCTGCGCATACATGTAGCCTGGAAGAGATGGAAGAAGTCTTGTCATGTTGGTTGGACAACAGGAACAATCAAACCAACCAGCACGCTCAGGTTCTAAACTGTTGTGATGAAAATTATTTTTCACCTGCATGGCATTGGTATAGAAAAACGATTTCCCATCTAATCCAACACCGGAGATCAAACCGTTATATAAAATCTTTTCAAGTACATCAATATATTTTGAATCACCATGCAATTGAAACATGCGTTGATTCCAGTACACATTTGCAATGGCTGCACAGGTTTCGTTATATGCAGTTGCATTGGGTAATTCATAATTATCACCATATCGCTCACCTGAAGGAATTGCTCCTGCACCACCCTGCACATACATTTTCTTTGATACAAGATTGTTCCAGATGGAATCAACTGCTGCAAGCATTTGCTGATCGCCTGTTAAGGCTGCTATATCAGCAACAGCTGCATACAGATATCCTGCACGAACTGAATGCCCGACTGCTTCTCTCTGATCAACTACAGGAATATGATCCTGAAAATAAGAACCGCTTTTCCAGGGGTCTTTACTCTTTGCATCATAACCGTTGAAATGACCACGTTCTTCAATAAAATATTTTGCTGTTGATAAATATTCCTGCTTGCCAGTGATACGGAATAATTTTACCAGGCCCATTTCAACTACCTGATGACCCGGTGCCACATGCAGCTTGTCCTTACCAAAAACAGAACAAACCAAATCGGCATTCTTTAATGCAATGTTCAGCAGGTTTCTTTTTCCTGTTGCTGCAAAATGTGCTGCTGCTGCTTCATATAAATGTCCTGAGTTATAAAGTTCGTGACTGAGTTCTCTTTCTTTCTCCCAGCGTTTCATCCCCGACCATGCATGCGGATGCAACGGATCAATAGTTCTTGCTGTATACAAATAACCATCCGGCTCCTGTGCTTTTGCTACTTTATCTATCAGTGAATCGATATACGCTTCTAATTTTTTATCAGGGAATAGACTGAGTGAGAAAGAAGCACCTTCAATTGTTTTATAAATATCTGTATCATCAAAAGGGAAAATGGTACAAAACTTTCCGCTCTGTACCGCAGCCATTTCAAAATTCTTCACTCTTCCTGTACGTTCACAACGTTCAAATGAAGCAGGAATAGTTATGTTATGATTGACTTTAATACGGGGTAACCAGAAATTGTCTGAAAGATGCACACTTGTGAATGAAACTGCTGTATAAGGATAATCTCTTTGCTGCGCAGATAGCCCAAGGCAAAACATTAAAGCAGCAACCGAAAATATATTTTTCATCTCTTTTGTCTCATTTATTATTGACCGTAATAACTGTCTGGTCCGTGTTTACGTTCCCAGTGCTTCCGTTTGATGGATTCTTTCAATCGAGGTGCAGATGGATTGATCTGTTCAGTAAACAAAGCTGTTTTTGCAATGAATTCCAGCACAGCACTGTTGTGAACGGCCTTATGTGCATTCTTTCCCCAGGTAAAGGGTGCATGATTACCAACAAGGATCATTTCCACTTCTTCATAGTTCAATCCTTTTTCTTTAAAACAATTCATGATCTGGAAACCTGTTTCATGTTCGTAATTTCCTTTGATCATTTCATCACTCATTGGTGCGGCACAGGGAATATCAACTGTATTGTAATCGGCATGTGTTGTACCGAAGATGGGAATATCTCTCTGCGATTGTGCCCATGCAGTTGCATAAGTTGAATGTGTATGAACAATGCCACCAATTTTTTCCCAATGCTTATATAACACGGCATGTGTCTTTGTATCAGATGATGGGCGAAGGGAACCCTGGACAGTATTCCCATCAAAATCAACAATCACCATTTTATCGGGTGATAAATCTTCGTAAGGAACACCACTTGGTTTAATGGCAAATACGCTTAAATCTCTGTCTACCGCACTTACATTGCCGAATGTAAATAACACAAGCCCTAGTTTGGGCAGATCCATGTTTGCTTCGTATGCCTCTTCCTGTATACGTTTATACTGACTCATTTTTTTATGCTGTTAAAGATTCTACAGTTAATTTTTCTTTTGTTTGTTCTTCCATGAACGCTCCAACTTCTTTATATTTTTCAAAGCGTTTTTGGTAAACAGCAACACGTTCGGGATTAGGTTGATATTCTGCATCAAAACCCTGGCCCATAGCTTTCATGGCATCTTCCACTTTACTGTAAACACCACCAACGGTTGCAGCAAACATAGCTGCACCCAATGCACAGGTTTGTTCTGATTTATGAATTTTGATCGGCATATTCATTACATCAGCCATCATCTGCATAATGAATGGAGATTTTTTTGCAACACCACCTAATCCAATCAGTCCTTTTACAGGGATTCCCTGTTCAATAAAACGTTCAACAATTGCTTTTGCACCGAAGCAGGTTGATTCAACAACTGCCCTGAACATTCGCACTGCATCACTTCCCAAATCAAGTCCGGTAATTGAAGCTGTGAGTAGTTGATTAGCATCAGGTGTTCTTCTTCCATTGAACCAGTCAACTGCCAGTTCACTGTGTTCATCTATTTCCAGTAGTTCGGCTTGTTTACTCAATGCCGGAATAATGGCATCTTCTGTTTCTTTGATGAGATTATTTTTTGTTGCTTCATCAATGATTGATGACTTTGAAAGTATCTGTTGCAATGGCCATGTAAGTAAACGTTTGTACCATGCATAGGCATCCCCAAATGCAGATTGTCCTGCTTCCAGTCCAATCATACCCGGAATAACAGAACCGGGAACCTGTCCGCAAATTCCTTTAATTAATTTTCCTTCCACATCTTTCACAGGAGCCACCATCATATCGCAGGTAGAAGTTCCCATTACCTTACTTAAATAATATGGTTCAATCTGTCCGCCCACTGCACCCATATGTGCATCATAAGCGCCCACACCAATTACTGTTGTTTCAGGTAAACCTAAACGTGTTGCCCATTCCTTCGTGATTGTACCAACTGATTGATCAGCTGCGAAAGTGTCTTTGAATAAATGATCTGTAAATCCATCAAGAACCGGATCTAATGAAGCAAAAAATTCATTGGGAGGAAGTCCGCCCCATTCTTTTGCCCATAATATTTTATGACCTGCAGAACATACGCCACGTTTCATAGCATGTACATCTGTTCCACCTGATAATAAGAATGGAATCCAGTTGCATGGTTCAACAAAAGAATAAATAGTATTTCTTCCTTTTTCATCAGCACGCAGTACATGCAGCAGTTTTGCCCAGAACCATTCTGATGAATAAATGCCGCCAACAAACTGTAAATAATTCGTATCAAATTTTTCTGCATGTGCATTGATCTCTGCTGCTTCACCAACTCCTGTATGATCTTTCCACAATACAAACATGGCGTTGGGATTATTTTCGAACCCGGGCAACAATGATAATGGTGTTCCTGCTTTATCAACAGCAACAGGTGTTGAACCGGTTGTATCAACAGACAGTGCTTTTATATTGGCTGCTATTGCAGGGCCAACTTTTGCCACACATTCTTTAATCGTTGCTTCCAGTCCTTCTACATAATCAAGGGGATGTTGCCGGAACTGGTTTTCATTCATATTGCAGTACAACTGCTCTTTCCATCTTGGATAATAAAACACGGAAGAAGCCAGTTCATTTCCGTTTGCTGCATTAACAATGATTGTTCTTACAGAATCTGATCCGTAATCAACACCAATCACATAAGATGCTTCGTTACTCATAACTATTCAAAATTTTGTGCCCTTCTTGTTTTTATTTTCTGCTCATTACCTTCTTCACCTTCTCAACAATGCTTGCTGCATTTAAACCATATTTCTCCATCAGTTGTGCAGGTGTTCCGCTTTCGCCAAATGAATTGTTTACTCCAACCATTTCAACAGGTGTTGGTGTGTTGCGGCTCAACAGTTGACAAACTGCATCTCCCAATCCACCATTCAACTGATGCTCTTCTGCAGTAACTACACATTTTGTTTTTGCTGCTGATTTCAGAATCGCTTCTTCATCGAGTGGTTTGATAGTATGGATATTGATGATCTCTGCATCAATGCCTTCTTTTTCTAAAATTTCACCGGCAAGAATTGCTTCCCATACCAGATGACCTGTTGCAATAATGCTTACATCTTTTCCTTCGTTCACCATCCATGCTTTACCAATTTCAAATTTTTGATCCGCATCGGTAAACACAGGAACAACAGGACGGCCAAAGCGTAAGTACACAGGTCCTTTGTAATCTGCAACTGCAATCGTTGCTGCTTTTGTTTGATTGTAATCGCATGGATTGATTACTGTCATCTCAGGCATTGCACGCATCATGGCTAAGTCTTCAAGAATCTGGTGCGTTGCACCATCTTCGCCTAATGTTAATCCTGCATGTGATACAGCAATTTTTACATTGGTTCCGGAATAAGCAACACTCTGACGAATCTGATCATAAACTCTTCCTGATCCAAAGTTGGCAAATGTTGTTGCGTAAGGAATATAACCGGAGATGGCCATACCTGCAGCCACACCAATCATATTTGCTTCCGCAATCCCGCATTGGATAAAACGTTCAGGATTATCTTTTATAAATGCATCTAATTTTAAAGAGGCAACCAGGTCAGCACAAAGTGCTACTACATTAGGATTTGATTTTCCCAACTCTGCCATGCCGGCACCAAAACCGGAACGGGTATCTTTTTTTTCAGTGAATGTGTATTTTTTCATTCTGATTTTTGTTCTTCAAGTTTTTAATAATCGCCCAATGTTTCAGGCAGTTGTCCCAGTGCATTTGCAAGCTGTTCATCATTTGGTGCAGTTCCGTGCCACTTATGTGTGTGCATCATAAAATCAACACCGGCACCCATTTCTGATTTCATTAAAATCACAATTGGTTTTTCCTGACCTCTTAATTGTTTTGCTTTTGCAATTGCATACAAAACCTGCTGCAAATCGTTTCCATCAGCCAAGGTCAACAGTTGCCCAGCCAAATGCTTCATACTTGGCCTTGATGCTGTTTATTCCAGTCAACAATAGCAATCAGATTATCCAATTTATAATGCGGTGCAAACTGTACTGCTTCCCACACCTGTCCTTCCTGCTGTTCACCATCACCCATCAACACAAAAACAGTACTGTCATCTTTTTTCAGTTTCTTGGCATAAGCCGTACCTGATGCAACAGAAAGTCCCTGTCCCAATGAACCCGATGCAACTCGGATACCGGGCAGATGTTCATGTGTTGCAGGATGTCCCTGCAAACGTGAATTGATTTTACGAAATGTCGAGAGTTCACTAACGGGAAAGTATCCACGTCTTGCAAGCACGGAATAAAATAACGGAGAGATGTGACCGTTCGATAAGAAGAACAGATCTTCTCCTGCACCTTCACGTGAAAACTCGAGAAAGCCATCACTGCCTTTCTTTTCATTAATCTTCATCACATTAAAATAAAGAGCTGCTACTAAATCTGTACAACCCAATGAACCACCGGGATGTCCCGATTGGCATGCATGCACCATACGAACGATATCACGGCGTATCTGCGATGCTGTAGTTTTTAATTCCTGTAATTCCATTTGATATTTTTTTCTTTCAACAAATAAACTAATTAATTCACTGACACTTTATACTTTGTTACTGTATGATATTTCTCTCCCGGTTTTAACAGCGTTGTTGGAAAAGCCGGCTTATTGGGTGAATCAGGAAAGTGCTGTGTTTCCAGGCAAAGTGCTGTATGAATCTGAATGGCTTTGCCATCTGTTGATTTGAATGTGCCATCCAGGAAATTACCTGAGTAAAACTGTAAGCCGGGTTCAGTAGTAAACACTTCCAATTTTCTTCCGCTTACTGAATCGGTTAAAGTGGCAACCAGTTCAAGATCGCTTCCTTTACGTGTTAATACAAAATTGTGATCATATCCACCCTCTACAGATGCAATGCGTTCGCCGATTTTATGTGGCTGTAAGAAATCAAAAGGAGTTCCTTTTACATCTTTCAGTTCGCCTGTTGGAATTAATCCAGCATCAACAGGGGTATACTTATCAGCATTTACCTGCAACTGATGATCAAGAATTGTATTGGTTACATCACCAGTTAAATTGAAATAGCTGTGATTGGTTAAATTCACAACTGTTGTTTTATCTGTTTCAGCTGAGTAATCAATCAGCAGTTCATTATCATCTGTTAATGTATAAACAACGGTGATCTTTAAATTACCGGGGTAACCTTCTTCTCCATCCTTACTTAAATACGTTAATGTTAAAGAAGCTGTGCTGTCTGCTGCTGTTGCATCCCAAACTACTTTATCGTATCCTTTATTACCACCATGCAAATGATTTTCACCATTGTTGGTCGCTAATTTATAAGTAGCTGTATCAATTTTAAATGTACCCTTTGCAATACGGTTACCATAACGGCCAATAAGTGCTCCAAAAAATGGCGGCTTGGCAAGGTATCCGCTCAAACTGTCGAAGCCGAGTACGACACTGCTTTTCTTACCATTCTTATCAGGTGTAACCCATGATGTAACAGTACCACCATAGTTGGTAATCTTTACTTCAACACCATTGCTGTTGGTTAAAGTATATAAGTTTACCTGTTTGCCATCTGCTTCGCCCCAGGAAACCTGTGTAACTTTTTTATTCACGGCATCTTCGCCTTTTTTTTCATCGCCTGTATTACAGGCGGCAAATGCTGTTGTTGCCATCAGTGTAATCATTGTCATCTTTTTTAAACTTTTCATATTTGATGTTTTGCTTTCGTTTTTTAATGATTGTTTTTTAAACGTGGCCATCCTTCATCATCCCATTCCAATTCACTGATAATAAGTTTTGATCTTCCTTTATCCAATGCATCATATCCATGATAAATGATGTAATCTTTTCCGTTAAAGTTATAAACTGAGTTATGACCTGCACCAAACCACTCTTTACCGTCGCCCTGTACAATCAATGACCCGCCATTAAATGCCATAGATACAGCATTTTTATCAAGATAAGGGCCTGTTACTTTTTTACTTCTCCCCACTACCACTTTGTAATCACTTTTTTCGGCACGGCAGCAATAATCCCATGAAACAAACAGGTAGTAGTATTCGCCTTTTTTAAAGATGAACGGAGCTTCGATTGCCGCATCACCCGCAGACGTATCGGTGCTGGTAAAGTTTCTAGGACGGCTTGCAACAGTACGCCATTCCTGCGGTTCAGCAACTGATTTCAGGTTACTGTTAAGTTTTACCAGTTTTATACCGTTCCAGAAAGAGCCAAAGCTCAGCCAGGGAATATTGTTTTCGTCAACGATGAGATTGGGATCAATGGCATTCCACATATCCCTGCCGGGAACGGATTGTATAAGCTTACCCTGATCTTCCCATTTATAATCGGGAGAAGATGCATCTAATGTTTTGTTTACCGTGACACCAATACAGGATGTATTTTTTCCAAAAGCAGATACTGAATAATAGAGATAATACATTCCATTATGAAAGCTGATATCAGGTGCCCAGATATGCCCTCTGAAACCCGGTACAGCTTCAACTGCCCATTTTGGTGAAGCAGCGAAAACAGGTTTTTCTTTTTTCCAGTTCTTTAAATCAGATGAGGTGAAAACAGAAATTCCAAAACCTGTGCAGAACAGGTAATAGGTATTTCCCTCTTTGATCATAACGGGATCATGAACAGAGGTTTGACGGGCGGGTTTTACAGTACCTACAGAATCAGGTCGTCCCTGAGCCGAAACCAATAATATACATACTGCAAATCCTATCGTCAATAAACTTCTCATCAAATTCTGCTACAGCATTTTTATTCTTAATACAGTGAAAGAATAAGGTGCTGCTGTATATTCAAACTTTTTACTTTTTACGGCAATGGTAGATTCTTTCGGTGAAACGACCAACGGCTGATCAAAGGAGTTTACCTGATTCAGGTCAGTACTCTGCATCACGGTTAACTTACCAACGGTTGCAAGTTTTTTTATTCCTTCAAAAGATAATATGCTTGTTTGCTGAATACCGGATGCGTTGACAATTTTAATCACCACTTCATTTGTTGCTGCATCAATAACTGCTGAAGCATACAAGCTATCCTGCCCCGCAACCACATCATTGTTGAGTGTAATGGGAACTACTTTTGAACCCTTGTTCAGCGAAAATAATTTCTGTACATAATAATCAGGCGTGCCATAAGAACGGAGATTGTCAACCCATATTAAATCAGGAGTCCACTGCCAGCCATCAATATGCGCAAACAACGGTGCGTATGAGGCCATACTTACGACACCTGCATTTCTTTCCAACCCTGTCATAAACGCCGCTTCACTGATGGCAGTTAACCAGGTGTTGCGGTTATTAACGCTTACAGTTCTGTCGCTCTGTGCAGCATATTCACCTGCAAATATTTTTGATCCGTTACGTGGATAATTATCATAACGTCTTGTATTCTGTAAAAACCATTCAGGGCGGCGGTAATAATGCTCATCAATAATATCCGCATTCATGTTCCTTAATTCAGTATTAAGTAAATCAAAACGGGCACCATCAGGATCAGTACCTGAGCTTGTAACCAGTTTGATATCTGGATATTTTTCTTTGATTGCTTTTTGAAAAATTTTCAAACGCTCAATATATTGCGGGCCCCAGTTTTCATTACCTACACCAAGAAATTTTAAATTAAATGGAGCGGCATGTCCCATTTCTGCTCTTTTCTTTCCCCATACAGTTGTTACATCGCCATTGGCAAATTCAATTAAATCCAATGCATCCTGCACGTAAGGATCGAGCTGATCAAGAGGAACCAGTTCAGCTGAGTTAAACTGACAGGCCATTCCGCAGTTGAGAATAGGTAATGCCTCTGCACCAATATCCTCAGCCAGCTGAAAGTATTCAAAGAAACCTAAACCGAATGTTTGAAAATAATCCGGTGTGGGCCGATGTGCAAATTCAATGTTCCAGCGGTTGATGATGAGCTGGCGCTCTTCAACGGGGCCAATTGTTTTTTTCCATTGATAACGGTTCGACAGATCAAAGCCTTCTACTATGCAACCGCCGGGAAAACGTACAAAGCCGGGTTTCATATCGGCCAGCATCTGAATCATATCAGCACGCATACCGCCGGGTCTGCCTTTCCAAGTATCGGACGGAAACAGTGAAACTATATCCATATCAATTGTTCCTGTTCCTTCAAACCAAATTCTGAACTGACCTTTTAATTCTGTTTCTGTTGCACTAAAACTTACTGCCTGTTTTTTCCAGTTATTTGCTGTTGATGCAACTTCTGTTACTATTGAACCTATGATTTCATTTTTTGCATTCAGTAATTCAAGATGAATTTTTATTCCGCTCACCGATGTACGATACAATACAGAAAAATCATAACGCAGATCCTTTTTAATGCCCATTCCACGAAAACCCTCATTCGTCATACTCAGGTTTCCCTTTACTGCATTATTTAACAGTACCCGCAGAAATCTGGGATTGGAAATATTGTCAGGCCTGTTCTGAACCGTTACTGCACCTTCAACAAATGGTTTCTGTTCCACTTTCCAGCCCATCAATGGTTTAAAAATTCAAAGGATCGGTTCTTGATCAGTTCTGCATAAATACCTCCATCTGCACCGAGGTTAATATCTTCAAAAAACACCCCCCACATGGTGGGCTGAACATCGGCAACCGGTTGATTTGCTTTTACAGTCAATACTCTTTTTGGTTGACCAAAAGAAGAAACAACAAGCATCATTAGTGCAGTAATGGCAAGAAAAGACTTATTCAGTTTCATAAAACGACTCAATTTATTTAAGTTTTGCTGTTTGGTTATCCTGTAGAATCCTGTATGGAATACCATCTTCATTCCCTTATTTTTTCTTTCCCCAGATGGCTGTTCCCTGGTTATTTAAACCTGAAAAGATAATTGTGTTCTTTTTATTTTCCCAATCTCTTCCCTTCTGCACAAATACTTTGTCTGTAAAACCATTTGCCCATTTCAGTTCAAGCCAGGGAGCATTGTAGGTCCATGTATTGGAACTGCTTCCATTCAATGTTCCGTTTGCAGCAATGGTTAAGTTAACAGAGTTTTGGAAATCAGGTGACGTTTGTTCTGCAGAATAGCCCGGCACAATATTGTACCCCAAAACGATCTGTTCCCAATCGCCCAAAATATCTGTTTGTGAAATCAATGAATCTTTTTCCCAGGCATAACGTTCAGGCGAAGCAACGGGCCACCCATCTGCTGTCCAGAATAATTTACGCACATGCAGATTCATATAATAACTGTCAGCTCCCGGTCTTCCCTGGTGGGCAATAAAATACTGCCCGTTACCATCACTGAAAGCTGTGGAATGTGCCACACCCTGCCAGCCGCTGTGGCCTGAAAATTTATAGGGTGCAATAATCATTGGGCCATGATCAATATTTGTATTGGCATCAGTTCCATTAAAATCATAAAAAGATCCATCGGGTTTATCACTTTTCATTACACGCACATTATATTTTGTTTGTAACCAGTCATAAGCTATAAACAAAAAATATTTGTTGAGCTGTGAGTTATAGATGAGATCAGCACCTTCAATATTTCCATTATATTTTCCGGCAGTAAAACCTCTGTTAGCAATACGTTTCCCTTTGTCGCCGGCACTGGAAGCAAAACCTGTTGCAGGATCTAACTTCAACGAATAAATCCCATCCCATGCCGAGCCATACACCATCCAGTGTTCGCCACCAGGTGTAACAACAACAGAAGGATCAATTGCATTTGTCTGTACGCTGTTATCATTTTTAGATGTTACCACCAGCCCTTTTTCTGTCCATGGGCCTTCAGGTGAAGTGGATGTTGCCAATCCAATAACACTCAATCTTGGCAATGAACAGGATAAAGAATAATAAAGACGGAACTCACTGCCAGCTTTCACAATGCAGGGTGCCCATAATGAATTAAACGCTGTGCCTCCACCCTGTGTAATAAAACCTGATCCAAGTGTTGGTAAGCCGTTGAATACCCAGCCAACATAACTCCATTCTACGAGGTCTTTTGATTTTCTGATCTGTAAGCCTGCTCTTACATCAATACCATATCCAACATCGGTACTGTAAGAATAATAGTAGTCATTTACTTTAATGATTGCCGGATCGTGTACATTATACGAACCCCATTTAAGATAATTGGCAAAAGGAGCCAGCGCAGCATACGTATCGTTAATTGAATTGATATCAAATGCAGGAACTACAGGCGGCACATACGGAGGATCTTCTCCGGCACTCTTGTTTTTTTTGCAGGAAGAGATTGATGCTGCCAGTACAAGTAAAAAAAATATTTTATTGACGACTTGTTTCCAAAGTGCTTATTTAAGCGTTAATACAACTACTGAAAAAGGAGGCAACTGTACCTGCAGTAAATCAGCAGAAAGTTTTGCTTCTTTGAAAGCAGCCGGTTGAATTTTATTTGACTGATCAAAAGAATTAAAATCCTGCAATTTTTTTGAAGTAAGAATCCTTCCTGAAACAGAACTGTATTTTGCACCACGTATATTAATACTGATGCTTTGTGATTTAGAAGCATCAATATTCACCAGTGAAATATGAGTTACACCATCTTTGTCTTTTGATGCAGAAACAGAAACTGCAGGTAATTTTTCATTACCCAGTACATAATCATTTGTTATAAGAGTTACAGGAAGCATGGTTGCGTCCTGGTGTACATTGTACATTTCCAGCACATGATATGTAGGTGTTATAATCATTTTTTCTTTACTGGTAAGAATCACGGCCTGTAATACGTTTACTGTCTGTGCAAGGTTGGCCATTCTTACCCGATCGCAATGATTGTGAAAAACATTTAATGTAACACCTGCAATCATTGCATCACGCATTGTATTTTGCTGATACAGGAATCCGGGATTGGTTCCTTTTTCCACTTCATACCATCCTCCCCATTCGTCAACCACCAACGCAATTTTTTTCTTCGGATCATACTTATCCATTATGGTTGAATGCCTTGTTACCAGCTCTTCCATACGGAGTGCAGATTTCATGGTAGCAAAGTATTGCTGCTCGGTATAATCAGTTGCAGAACCTTTTTTCGCTCCATTTTACATTTGCATAATGATGGAGTGCCACACCTTCCATCATGTTATGCGGAATGTCACGCATCAGTACTTCAGTCCAGTTGTAATCATCTACATTCGCCCCTGAAGCAACACGAAAAAGTTTATCGCTGTTCGACCAGTCGGTCATATAAGTTGCATACTGTCTGAAAACATTTGCATAGTATTCCGGTTTCATATTACCACCGCATCCCCATGCTTCATTACCAACACCCCAGATGCTTACATTCCAGGGTTCCTTTCTTCCGTTCTGCACACGCCATGTACTCATAGGACTTGTATTGGGCTTTCCATTTACATACTGTGTCCAGTCAGTAAGTTCCTGAACAGTGCCGCTGCCAACATTTCCTGCGAGGTATGGTTGTGCTCCCAGCAGTTCGCACATATTTAAAAAATCATGAGTTCCAAAGCTGTTGTCTTCGGTTACACCACCCCACCAGCGGTTTATTATGGCAGGACGTTTATCTTTTGGCCCAACACCATCTTTCCAATGGTAGGTATCTGCAAAACAGCCTCCGGGCCAGCGAAGATTTGAAACTTTTAATTTCTTTAATGCATCAATAATATCATTCCTTACACCATTGGTATTAGGTATTATCTTATTGGTATCTCCTACATAAAATCCATTGTAAATACAATTACCAAGATGTTCGGCAAAATGTCCGTAAATATTTTTGTTGATTATTTCTTTTCCCTGGTCGGCATTTAATACAACCTGGTTCTGAGCAAATGAGTTTGCTGTAAGTAATGCAAAGGCGATACTGAAAATATACCTGATCATAACTAAATGATTTAATTCTTACTATTTATCAAAGCCGGAGGATTTGGCTTAGAAACTTGCAAGAAAAGAAAGCCAAATCCTCGCGGCAAAGATCTTATTTAAAGTGCCAGATATCCTTAATAACCTGAATTTTGTGTATAACCGGGGTTCAGGTCAATTTCACGCTGCGGAATTGGATAATACTCCCTTCCTGCTGCATAAGAATTGAATTCCGGATCATTTGCTTTCAGTATTGCAAGTTTTGCAGCATTATTAAGCCAGCCCCAGCGGTGAATATCATCAAAGCGGTGGCCTTCAAGGCTGAATTCCAATAAGCGTTCATGTGCAATCTGATCACGCATTTGCGCCTGTGTCATACCTGGTTTTGCTGTTGCAAGATCAGGCAGTCCAACCCTGCTGCGTACACGCTGAATCAATGGATATGCTTCCGCAGTTCTGTTGAGTTCATTCAAGCATTCAGCATACATCAGCAATACATCAGCATAGCGCATGATGCGTTCATTGATGCCGGAGCGCCAGTCAAACTCATCAGCTTTTACACCATCATTCTGGTATTTGCGACAGAATAAGTCATTCAAATCTGCAGCATTTGCTGCAAATCTTGTTGCAAAAGGAATTCCATAAATCATCATACCGGGTTTGTTATAAAACATGGTAGCTTCCAAACGTGGATCATCTGTATTAGCCGTCGTTTTTTCAACAAGGAATTCATTAAATACTGAACGGGTAGGTTGTACGTCTGTCCATCCAAAGCTGCGTGGAGCATAAGTAATTGCTCTTGCAGAAGTTTTACCCCAACCTGGTTGTGGAGTACCACCCCAACCAAGATCAGCACCACCTGCATCACGGCTGAACTGAACTTCAAAGATTGATTCAACATTGTTTTCAGTTGCTTCAATAAAGTTATCTCTGTAATTCGTTGTCAGGTTATAGATGTTCAGATCCATAACAGCTTTAAACTGTTCTGCAGCCAATGTAAAATCAGGAGTTGGCTTAAATAAATATGCTTTTCCAAGAAATGCCATAGCAGCACCTTTCGTTGCACGTCCGAGGTCATTCTTATCCGGTCCTGTTACATCACTGTATTTAGCCGGAAGTCTTTTTGCTGCTTCTTTAAAATCACTGATCACCTGAGCCCAGCCCGCTTCTATTGTTGCCTGCTTTTCACTGAATGTATTTATTTCAGGTACATGTAATACCAATGGTACACGTCCAAAGAAATTCACTAAGTGATAATAGTACAAGCCCCGCATAAAATAAGCCTGTCCAAGAACCCTTTCTTTTAAAGCTGCATCCATTTCAATGGCAGGTACATTATCCAGTACCTGGTTGCAACGGAGTACTCCCTGATAATAGGTTTCATATGTCCACCCGTAAATGGCAATATTTCCGGAGTTCAACGCAAACTTACCTGTGTTGTACATCTGATCCCAGGGACTGTTACTTTTTGCATCATCACCACGGGTATCGAGCATTAAAGGTGTACAGCGCATGTAACCACCATCAGGTAAAAGACTGCTGTAAGCAGCATTGATACCTGCAATAGCATCTGCCTGCGATTTCCAGAAACTTGCTGAGGTTTGTGCGTTGGGATTTACCTGGTCTAACTGTTTGGTACAGCCAACCGTAAACAGAAATCCTGCAGCAACTATTAATATTTTTTTCATATTCATGATTTTTAATTGATGTTTTGAATTGATGATTCAGTTTTATGGATTACAATGAAAGTTGCACACCCACTAAGATGGATCTTGGATTAGGAAATGAACCCTGATCGAATCCACGACTGAATAAACCATCGTTGCCTACACCTGTAAAATCCGGATCAAGACCTTTGTACTTCGTAATGGTAAATACATTCTGTCCTGATAAATAAACTCTTGCGTTTGATAACCATTTCAATCCTGACATTGGTTTCAAAGTATAACCAAGCTGGAAGTTTTGAAGACGTACATAACTTCCATTTTCAACAAACCTGTTCGATACTCTGCCATTTGCATTAGGATCGCCAATTACAGGACGGGGAATAGTTGTATTGGTATGTGCTGTAGTCCAGAAATCCAGGTCATCAACATGATGATTACTGTATTGGCCACCCATCAGATCACTGTAAACAGAGTTATATACTTTATTGCCTGCACTTCCCTGCCAGAACATAGAGAAATCGAAATTCTTATATCCAAGATTAATATTTAAACCATAGTAGAGATTAGGAATTGATCTGCCCAGATAAACACGGTCTTCATCATTTATTTTACCGTCTTTGTTGGTGTCCTGGAACTTCACATCACCGGGAGCTGCATTCGGTTGAGTAGGTGAACTGCTTACTTCAGCAGCACTCTGGAAAATTCCAATCATAGTGTGTCCGTACAAATCTCCCACAGGTCGGCCTGGTTCTGATTTACTGGCATTTCCGTAAATAGGTACGCCATTCAAACCAAGTGATACAAGTTTATTCTTCAATGTATTTCCTGATAAGGTTACATCGTAAGTGAAATTTTTCACTGATCCTTTATATCCTACTGTTATTTCCACACCTGAATTTTCCATTGATGCAGCATTGGTTGTTACATCCCATGGAAAAGAGCCAATTGATAATGAAATTGGCACTCCAGCCAGCAGATCTTTATTTGTGTTTTTAAAATACTCAGCAGTAAACCTCAATCTTTCATTCAACAAACCTATTTCCGCTGCAACGTTAGTTGTTACTTTAGTTTCCCATTTAATACCGGGATCTACAAGTGATACAACAGTAACACCGGGGGCCAATGTATTATTGAACACATAGCTTGCATTTGTATTAACATAAGATTGGTAGAGATAGTTCCCAATATTCTGGTTACCTACCTGACCATAACCACCTCTCAGTTTTAAAGTACTGATAACTGATGGCAGGTGAATGAATTTTTCATTATGCACATTCCATGCACCGGAGAATGAATGAAAATTACCCCACCTGTTTGCAGAAGGGAACCTTGATGAACCATCTCTTCTGAAGTTTACAGTCACCAGGTATCTGTCATCATAATTATAATTTAATCTGCCGAGATAAGAAATCAACACTGAAGCATCGCTTCCGCTGGTTAAAGTTTTATCAGAAGCAGCGGCAATTGCATCAAAAGTATAGAAGTAAGGTTCACGTAAATTAATACCACTTCCTGTTAAATGATTTCCCTTGTCTTTCTGAAAAGTATAACCTGCTAACACATCAATATTGTGTTTACCGGTTGTCAGTTTATAAGAAAGGGTATTTTCAACTAAAGCAGTTGTGCCTGTACCTACTCTTCTGTACAGATAAGAAGTGTTATTCAGATAATACCATCCGAGATCATATTTAGGTTCAAATGCAAAACCAACTTCCTGGCCTCTGTCGAAGCTTGCATTTAATTTATACTTCAGATTTTTTACAAGCTCAACTTCTCCCCAGATATTACCGAGGAAACGATCTCTGTCTGTTTCATTTTTCAACAGGTTGTTCAATCCAATAACATTCAGTGTAATTGCACGCTGTGTTGTATTGTCAGCACCACCATAACCACCCAAACGGTTTGCATCTTTCACGGGAATGGTAGGAATGGTTGTTATTAAACTGGTAACAGCACCGCCAAAAATGGCTTTGCTGTTTGACCCGTTGTAAGGATTTACTTTGTGAGAATTGGTATAGAACATTTTTGTTCCATAAGAAAAAATTCCTTTTTTTCCTGTTAACCCCAATGTTGCAGTATAACGTTTATATGCCTGCGGGCCGGTAATTGTACTGCTTTGATCAAAATAACCAAGTGAGGCATTATAAGTCATACTTTCTGCACCACCTGAAAAACTTACACTGTGATCCTGAATAAACCCTGTACGGAAAGCTTCCTTTTGCCAGTTGGTATTTACATTACTGATAAAAGAAGAACTGGCCGGGTCATTACCGGGAGCAATGCTTAATCCTGCATTCACTTCAGCCTGGTTGGTAATTTTTCTGTACCCTGCAGCATCAGTAACATCCCATCGGCGGGCAATGTTCTGCATACCGGCATATCCATTATAATTCACTTTCATTTTACCTGGCTTCCCTTTTTTTGTTGTGATGATCACAACACCAGTACTTCCCCTTGAACCATAGATAGCAGTTGCAGAAGCATCTTTCAGAATCTGAATCGATTCAATATCATTGGGGTTAAGATCAAATGGAGCACCGATCATTACACCATCCACAACAAATAAAGGGTTGTTGTTTACAAGTGAACTGATTCCCCTTATTTTGATCTGAACAAAACCACCAGGTTCACCTGAACCGTGAACACTTACACCCGGAGTTTGACCCTGGAGCATTTTTGCCACATCATAACTGGCAGTTTTGCGTGCATTGCCAACATTTACTACAGATACAGCTCCTGTTAAATCTTTTTTCCGTTGTGTACCATAGCCAACTACCACAACCTCTTCAAGGTCGCCGGCAGATTCCTGCAGTACAACTGCTACAGATGTTTTTCTCCTGACAGAAATTTCCTGTGATGCATAGCCAACAAAAGAAATAACAAGTACATCTTTCGCTGATGCAGAAATGGAAAATCTTCCGTCGGTACCGGTTACAGTACCTGTTGAAGTTCCTTTTACAGTTACAGAAACACCAGTAAGCGGTTTACCTGCATTGTCAGCAACAGTCCCTGTAACTGTGGACTGTGCAGACAGGTAATTTGAGAATAGCAAGGCAAAAAAGACAATCGTTAAATGGATTACTTTTTTTGGCAGCCAGGATTTGTTTCCTTTCATAATCGTTGTTTTAGTTTTTAATAAGCGTCATTTATACAATTAAACAATCAAAAAAAATACTTTACATACAGATAGTTTTCAAAAAAATAAATAAGAGTTCTATATTAAGTCACTTCGCTTATTCCCTTCTTCAGTATTTGTTGAAATGACAGGGTACAGCAACCTCGTCTCCAGTAATAATTCGTTTTGAAACAGAATATCCAGACAGTAAATCTGCAGTTGATTTATACCCGGAAGTTTGAAAAAAAAGTTTGAAAAAAAGCTCAAAAAACCTGCTGTAGAAAATGGCAGCATTGATTGAAAGGGAACAATCCCTGTGAAGTTTAAGATATACGTTGCAATCTTTTTCATACAGCAATCATCATGAACCTTGGCAAATCGTTAGTAATAATCGTGAAGTAGATTTCTAAAAAAACCAGCTCCAGCAGCAAATCCAAACCGAAAATAAAAAATTTTTTTTATTAATTGTCTTTTTTACAATTATTTTTTTAAACCTTTTCCACACCGTATTTACCGCATGCAATCACTTGTTTACTTATCTTTAATTGATTCTTAGCATTGTATGACAAAATATCAAAAGCAAACCCGCATTCTTGTCGCAGTCGATTGTATCGTTTTCGGATTTGACGGCCAGAAACTGAAAATACTGCTGATCAAAAGAGGTTTTGAACCAGAACGGAATAAATGGAGCCTGATGGGTGGTTTTGTTGAGCCAAATGAAAGTGCTGACAATGCAGCCATCAGAATTCTTAAAATACTTACTGGCCTTGAGGGAGTTTACCTGGAACAGTTTCACACATTTTCCGGTCCTGACAGAGATCCGATAGAACGTACCCTGTCAGTTGCTTATTTTGCATTGATAGATATTAATCAATACGAAAAGCAGATCAGCGAGGAATATCACCCGGAGTGGTTTCCACTTAACAAAGTTCCTGACCTGATATTTGACCACAACGAAATGATGGCAATGGCAAAGGAAAAGCTGCGCTATAAAGCTGCTCTCCATCCTATCCTGTTTGAACTGTTGCCACCTAAGTTTACATTACCGCTCCTGCAAAGCCTTTTTGAAGATGTATATGAAACAAGTTTCGATAAACGTAATTTCAGCCGGAAGATTTTGAGTACAGGGCTGTTGCTGAAACAAAAAGACAAGGATAAAGAAAATTCAAAAAAAGGTGCCTTCTATTATAAGCTCGACAAAAAACATTACCAGAAGAACTTTCATAAGTTCCTTCATTTTATCCCCAATCCAAACGGGCTGATCTGATAACGTTGAGTGGGGAATTTAATTTAGTTAAAAAAGAAAGGGATACATTACTGTATCCCTTCTTTTCTCTCTGTTGATTGAATAATTACTTGCTTGCTATTTCAGTTGTAACTGTTTTGTTGTTTTTGATGTTGAACACTGATGAAGTTGAATTTGCAAGGTTAATGATTTCAATATTTACATTAACTCCTGTTAACTCATCTGCATTCATTTGAAATTTACGGATAATGTTAACTCCTGAAACTCTTTCTTCAAATAATACTTCACCCAGTTCATCTTTTATAATAATTGCATACCTGTTGTTTTCTTTGTTGTTCAGGTTCAGCTGGAACAAAGGTTGATCGTTGAGGTTGCCTGCTACTTTTAATTCTGCTTTTGGAGTTTCTTCTGCTGCTGATGCGGTAAAACCGGTTGTTACTGCTAATAGAGTTAATAGTCCGATTGCTGCACTTTTGATTGTTGTTTTCATTGTTTCTGTATTTTAATTTTTTAAGAATCTGATTTAAAATCTTTCTCTATGTGCAAGTGTCGCCTGGCAGGCAAGGGTCGGTCAAATCTCGGAGATGTGTTACATCAAACTGCAATTATTGCATTGACAGAACAAAAGTAAGCCGCTCAGATTGAGCATGCAACACAGGATTCAGTGGTTTTTATGGCCTTAAATTTCAGAATGAAACGCTAAAATGCCTGTCAGCAAAGGGTTTCAGAAAAATAACTGCATGACGTCCAACACTAAAAAACAAGCTGATTTAAAGCGATAATTAACCTTAAAAACACATTACCGGTTAATATTTTGATTCCTCACTCTTACGTGTACGGTAAATTTTCGGTGACATACCGATAATTGTTCTGAATCGTTTGGAGAAATAATACGGATCATCAAAACCCATGCTGAAGGCAATATCCTTGATGGAGCGGTTGGTGAAATCTAATTGCTGACAGGCTTTCTGCATTTTCATCTGCAAAAAATAATCGATTGGTGCGTAGCCTGTTTTTTGCTTGAAGAGATTGGAAAAACGGGAAACAGAATAATTGTACTGTTTACTCAAATCGTTCAAAGAAATATTATCATTGATGTGCTCCTGCATAAAAAGAATGGCTGTATCAACACAATCCAGTTTATCTGTTGATGAAGCTGCAGAATAATTTCTTGAATTATAAACAAATAATGTCAGGAAATGCGACAGGCACATGTTAGCAAACAGGAGATTGTCGATACTGTAACCCAACTCCAGTGTCTTGTATATTTTGGTGAAGATGGGAATGATGTCGCCATTATTTTTTACATACTCCGGTTTAAAATGTTTCTGTACGGCCTGTATTTCGTTCAAATCTTTCAATGATTCTCCGCCAAAATGAATCCAGTAAATCGTCCAGGGATTATCCGGATTACTTCCGTATGAATGTTCTGTATTCTGCGGCAGAATAAAAAATTCATTTGGCCCAACCTCATATTTCTGTTTCCCCAACTGGAACCATCCGTTACCATCCACACAGTAAAACAGGAAATTTTCAGACAAACCCTTTTTGCGGTAGGTAAAATGATCCTTGGCTTTTGGATAGTAACCTATGGAACAGATATGCAGATGTTTCAGCATCGTATTTCCATGCACCCTCGACTTTAAAATGGTCTTGGGAATTTCAATACGCTGACGACCCAGGCCGTACCAGATATTCTTATGAGAACCTTTTTTAATATCTTCCATAACCTGCAAGCAATAAGATTGAATGGCGAAAATTACTAAAAGAAAATTACAAACAGATTCCTTCTGTTTCCATTCAACGAAAAGACAGCAATTTCTTTTGCCTAAATCATCAGCTCCCGAAAGAATCAAGTAATTTCGACACCATCTAAATCTTCTGAAATGTCTTACATGATTCAAGCCATTGGTAAAAAAATCTCAGCCTTCGTTTTACTCATCTTCATTGCCAGTTCATCTGTATCTGCAGCGATCAAACTGCCCTGGTTCTTTTCAGACAATATGGTGCTACAGCAAAAAACAGACGCAGCCATCTGGGGATGGGCAAAAGCAGGAAGTACTGTGCAGGTGGTTACATCCTGGAATAAGGCAAAGTATTCAGCTAAAGCAGATGATGCCGGCAAATGGAAGTTGAAAGTAAATACTCCTGAAGCAGGTGGTCCATATACAATTACAATCAGTGATGGGACACCTCTTACTTTGAAAAATGTGTTGATTGGCGAAGTATGGCTTTGCAGCGGACAATCAAATATGGAAATGCCGATGAAAGGTTTCAGGGATCAGCCGATCCTTGGCAGCAATGAGGCAGTCTTCAGTTCAGCAAACAGTAATATCAGGTTGTACACTGTTCCCCGTTCTGTGCAACGTACAGCACAGGATACCAGCAAGCAATCATCCTGGAAACAGGCTGAGCCAGAAGCTGTAAGCAACTTCAGTGCAACGGCTTATTATTTTGGCAAGATGTTATACGAACAGCTGCATGTACCTATTGGATTGGTGAATATCAGTTATGGAGGTTCTCCAGTGGAAGCGTTTATGGATGAAGCTACACTCAAATCATTTCCTGAAATCAAAGTACCATCAGCAAGCGACACAGCAAAACTAAATAACCGAGTGGCAACTGTTTTATACAATGGTATGCTGAAGCCCTTCCTTGGTTTTACAATTAAGGGCTGTATCTGGTACCAGGGTGAAAGCAATAATGATCGTGCATTACAATACGAAACTCTGTTCCCGGCATTTGTACAACAGATCCGTCAGCAAACCGGGCAGGGCGATTTTCCATTTTATTACTGCCAGATTGCTCCCTACAATTATACCAACTACTCGGCAGTGAACGCTGCCACTTACAACTCTGCCTATTTACGGGATGCACAACGCAAAGCCTTGGCAAAAATCTCCAACAGCGGTATGGCTGTGTTAATGGATCTTGGCGAGGAATTCGGTATTCATCCAATGGATAAAGCAACAGGCAGCAAACGTTTAGCTTATATGGCATTGGCGAAAACATATGGATTGAAAGGTTTCGGTTTTGAAAGCCCGAATTATGAGTCGATCTCCATCAGCGGCAATACGGTTACTGTTAAATTCAGTGGTGCTCCGAATGGTTTGACTGCTTATGGCAAAACACTTTCTTTGTTTGAAGTAGCGGGAGCAAACAAAATATTCCGTCCTGCAAAAGCTCTTATCAGCGGAGGAACTATAATTGTTTCTTCTCCTGATGTGAAAGATCCTGTTGCGGTTCGTTATGCGTTTAAAGATTTTGTGATGGGCGATTTGTTTAGTACGGAAGGGTTTCCTGTTTCAAGTTTCAGGAGTGATGATTGGTGAGTTACTTTAGATTTTACTATTAACTAAACAGTTCACTGTTTGGGAGATGTCTCGTTCCTCGACATGACGGCACTCCGAGTTTGTTTGGTTTACTTTCAATTGCAGGGTATCGTCACCTCGACGAAGGAGAGGTCTCAAAAAAATTAAACTGTTTGAAGAAAATAAATCGCTGACAGATTCAATAGCTCCGTCAGCGATTTATATTTATAACAACGCATCAGACGAGGGCGTCAGATGCTGACTTCTATTTCAAGAACAATTCCACATCTTTCTTTCTTTCTTCCGGCAAAACAATCAACGAAACAATCATTCCATCCTTCAACTCTGCTTCAACGGTTGTATTGTACGGTGCATGTAATTTAAAATGTACATCCATCTCTTTCGGCCAGGCAGGGAAAAGAAGAATGCGTTTATTATCTGTCTGCATTACCATTTCCTGCAGCCCAATCATTGCACTGCCTCCCCAGTTATGATCGGGTACCCAATCAAAGCCTGGCCCCCAGAATGCAGGAAAACGACGCTCACTGTTTTGCAGTTTTAACGAAGTCAATCGCCATGCCTCACTACTTAATCCTAAACGTGCTGCCCAGATATTATCCTGCTTCCAGCCAATATGACTTCGGAATTTGATCACCAATGTATCATAATTCCAGGTGTTGAGTGCAGTATCCAATCCCGGTTTACCAACTCCATACATCCCCCATGGAAACACAGGATATAATTGTGATGATTCGGTATTATTTACCCGTTCCCACATTTTAGCAGGAGCGATTGTTGTATGACCGTTATAATTTCCATAACTGATTGCAGGAATCCGTTTCAGCAAACTTTCGAATTTCAATTTCTTTTCTGCAGTAAGATATTGTTCAGGCAAAGCCAGTAACCGTTTAGTAATTGTTTGCAGCGCTGCAATTGTTGAAGTAGAATTAGTTGCCATCTTGAATGTTTCAGCCCCACTGCCGGGATACAAAACAAGTTGACCATTCCCATCAAGTCCTTTATTCCCTCTTTGTTTGGCGAGATACTGATAATGCTCATCAAAGAACTGAAGGCAACTAATAATAAAAGGAATCATGTCACTGATGTCTTTTCCTGTATAGGTTCCTTCTTCCAGAATCATCAAACAAAATTCAAAAACAGTATCCCATTCATATTCCAGCCAGGCATTGTATTCAAGACCTTTATCAAAATGCTCCGGACGGTTCTGCCCGTATTCAGCAAAATCAGGTAAGCCATAGTTCTCCATCTGCTCGGTAAAGCATGCACCGCCATGATTCCAGTAAACTTTTGTTCTTAACTCTGCATTTTTTAAAATGCGGAAGTAAAAGTTGAGTTGTGATTGCATCATATCCCAATCACCTGCTTTGATCATGGGGAAATAAACCAGTCGCTGATTTTGTGCAGTATGTAAACCTCCACCCCAGTTCCGATAATCAGGAGTTAATTCATTTTTATCAGTATAAACAGGATCAACAGTTAATAAGCCACCATTGAATTTTGTGGGCCACTCTCCTTTTGCATTACAGGCAAGCATATACCGGAAGAGTTGATAATTCCTTCCTGCTTCCCATGCTGTTTTGCTTTTTTGTAATGGATCAACTTCTATAAAGCTTCTGCTCCAGAATTGATTCCACCATTGCTGCGATTTTTGAAACGCTGTTTTATCCTTACTGACGATCTGCTGTAATGAATCAAGCGAATGTTTCCATGTTTGGATATCCGTTGTTTGTGCATTATGCAGGTACAAACTCAATGAATGCTGTTTTGCCGTTGATTTACTTTTTAAATTCCATGCTTTGAAATCAGTATTGACATAAACGCCTTCTATATTTCCGGCAGGGATAAAATTCTTTCCGCTGAATGAACCACCAAATGCCAGTTGTTTTAATGGATTATATAATTCGTTCTTTACTGATTCCATTCCCTGTTGTGCAACAGTGGCATCAAAAATGGTTTCAATGGTATTGTGATGATAAAATAAAACTTCGTTTCCACTAAAATCAATCACATCTTTTTTATAGACATTATTTTTAGGTGCGGCCCATTTCCATGAGTTAGCGAAGTTTTCTCTGGGTTTTACAATTCTATCCTAGTAACGCCAGCTTTCATAAGAAGCCTCTACATTTATGATTTGCTTGCTGCTGATATCAATATGTGCAACCGGGTGAAATACATCGGCCCATATTTTCACAATTGCTTTAATGCCGTTGTTCTCTCCTTCAACTGTAACATACCCATTCTGCAAATGCAATTGCTGTTGAAAATTTGCTCCGTTGAATGGATTGGGAGAGAGTTTCACCCGTATTCTTCCGGTCTTCATCAATGCATTGTTCTCATCAAAATTGCCGCTGCGTGCAACATAGATGAACAGTTCTCCATTCTCCACCCATACATTCATGCCAATATCACCGCCGCCGCAGGGCATAGATTCAGATGCATTTTTGCTCTGCGTGTTCCAGGTAATATCATAGTTACTTACTGTTTGCTGTGCTGACAGTGAAACAACAGCTGTTGTAAGAAAGATGGATAAAATAAATTTCTTCATTTGTTTATTTTACTGTTAACCGCCGACAGGGTTTGCAACCGCTGTCGGGGTTTGTGTAACCCTGTCGGCGGATGTTTTCCCCGACAGCGGTTTTTAATTATCTAATAATCAGTTTAACCTTACCAACAATACCTGCAGGTAATAAAGGCTTACCACTTAACCTGAAAGGAGCAGTTGTAAAAGTAATTCGTTTCTCCTGTGGCAACATATTATCACCAATCAACCGGTTATGCCATGTATTTGCAACTTCTATCTCAATGGTATTGGTTCCTTTTTTCAAAGCCTTCGTTATGTCGAGAGAAAAAAATGAAGCCCATAATGTACCGCAATCAATCCCGTTTACTTTTACTGTGGCAATATTATAAACAGAATCTAACTGAACAGTTGCTGTCTTCTGATTACTGTCTTCATTCCACTCAAATGTATTAGAATATACTGCTGTACCTGAGTAATATTTTACTGATGAATCAGCAAACAGTGTCCAGCTTTTCAATTCAGTTGTTTCAACAGGTTTTTCAGGGCCTCCATATTTTTTATCGAATTGAATCTTCCATGGTTTTAATGACAAATCGTTTTCTGACCATTCATTGCTGCCGGATACATTATTCGCCCTCTTATTTGTTGAAGAGTTTCTGAATACATAGAAATAAGAATCCCCCGGGCCTATTCCGATTGCGTATGAGCCATCGCTTACTCCCAAATCGAGATAACCAATTTTACCGGAAACTGCATTCCATATTTCCAGGTTTTTCGCTTTAACCCTGAACTTAACATTGAACCCCTGCATTTCAGTTGACTGATTGGAAATAAAATAAATATCTGCGTCAGCTGTTTTACGGTGAGTCCATGCAATACTGTTTGGTTTGAATGGCGTGCGGTTATCTGTCTTGCTGATCTTTACATCTTTTTCGATTCCCAGTTTTTTAAAATCAGCATCAACATAAGGAGTCAGCATCATCTTCCCCTTTTTTCCCGGCTTCAGCATTTCTTTGATGACAAGCTTTACATCACTATCATTATCTTTTAATCCAATTCCACTTACATAATCTTTACTCATCACAATCTTTGCACCGTCTTTCAACAACTGAAGAATTTTCTTCGCCACCCGTAAAGACATGACATGATTGTTGGGATTCATCTGCTGCTGATCAGGAAAAACCAACACTGTATAACTCGCTCCACCCGGCAGCACCACTCTTCCATTCTTCACCTGCATCATCATCAATGCATCAGGATTAAATGAATCATAGGTATAACCATTCAGCGGATCGATCCAGTTTTCCGGATCAGCCATATTTGCTGAATGTGTAACTCCATCAGGTATCTCCCTTTGCGGTTCTCCTTTATTCTGTAATCTTTTTTTCTCGGCTTCTACTTTTTCTTTGCCAAATATCCCGGGCAAAGTATTCACCAAACGATCAGGCAATATAGAACGTCTTGGAACTTCTTCGCCGGTAAACACCGCAATATCAACAACGGGTTCACCCATCTGCAATATTGCCTGGCATCTCGTTAAGTATTCAATCCATGCTTTGCTTTGCTTGAACCATGTTTGATCTCTTTGAAAATACAAACCAACTCCATCCAGTGTCATTCCCGGTTTTTTATCCATCCATGGATTCTGTGCAAATACATGAAAAACTATTTTATTAATCCCTAATGCAAAATTTCTGTCGCCCAGTATTTTTAAACTGCCGGGATGTTCACTCCAATCCATCCGAACTGTGGTAAACGATTCGGCCTGTATAATTTTCTTTCCATAAATATGTGCGCCACTGATGGCATCACGCATATCATTGGGTTTATCATGTGTTGGGCTGTTGAGCCAGAACTCTCCCATCGGAATATCTGTATTCTTATAATGCAGCAATCCATCGCTCATCATGGTTGGAGCAATTGCTTCTGCACTCATGCTGCAACCTTTGCATGCGCTTCATTTTTTAATGTGGTATAAAAAACATCATTCACCAGTTCCGCAATGGTTTCACGAACATCATGCAACACTTTTTCTGATGTTGCTGCGCTCTGCACAGGAATACCTGCCATTGCAAGTAGATAAGGCATCAAATCATAACCTCTTCTTTTTTTGAATTCAGCAGGAAAATTGCTGCTCCAGTTCTCGCTGCCGCATTCCCAGCTGTCAACATGAGAAAGTTTCAATACATTTCTTGCCAGTGCAGTGTCTGTTTCACTAAATGCTTTTGCAAACCAGCTGTTGAATTGAAGTTTAACAGCAGCAGCATTAAACTTGTCGCACTCCAATCCTAAAGCTGCGCCGCCAGTATAATTTGTATGTCCGTTAGATGTATGACCAATTCGCACAATCACCCAGTTACCGGGAGGCGGGGTCCATAAAAGATTTCCGTTTTCATTCATTTTTGTGGTGATATTAATAATGCTGTCAACCGGAATGGCTGATTGATCAGGCACCTGCTCTGCTGTTGTGTTCTTACTGATGCGCCACACAGAACCATTCTTTGATTCATATTGATGAATCACCGGTTCATCAGATAAATAAATACCCATCACTTTCAACGAAGGTTTCCACTTGGCTGCATCCAGATCTTCTGCACCAGGTTCTGAATCATCTTTGTCATATACAAAACGATAGTATTTTGCTGTTGTCAATGGAATTGAATAGGTAACATCTTCATCTGTATCCTGCCAGCCATGCCGTGGAGGATCAAGACGGGTGATTGTTTTAAAATCAATTCCATTCATACTTGTCTGCACAATTAAACGCTGTGCCTGGTAATTATTTCCGCCGGTATGAATTTTAATGGAGCGACATGAGAATGGTTTGGGATATTTATACTGTATCCAGCAACTCGTATCGCTTTTGAATGTTTCAGTTCCTTCATGTGCAAAGGAAAGAAAAGAAGCACGGGTTCCATTGCTGGTTGTAACAGATGGAATCATCACCACTTCACTGAATGCATTGTCGCTGTTGGCAGGATAAGCATACACAGCAATATCTTTATAATAATTTTCATTTGCTTCCGGTTGCGCAAGATTGATTTCTACATTCTCCCCATCCCTGATATACATTTTTGACCATACCAGTTTCTGCATGGAAAGATCAGGAGTAATCCACGGCCCGCCGGCTAATGCAAAACCATCGCTTACATGCATACCCAACTGAAGACCCAAACGTTTTGCTTCCTGCATGGCAAACTTTACCATGGCCCACCATTCAGGTGTTAACTGCCGTACTGTTGGTTGAAATGGAATTTTATGCACCGTATCTTTAATTGGCATGAGATAGGCACCACCAATTCCCACTTCTTTCATTGCTTCAAGGTCAGCAGGAATCCCTTCTTTTGAAACAGCAGCATGCATCCAGTACCAGAACACCCATGGTTTGGCAGATGCAGGAGGGTTCAAAAAATTTTGTTCAAGAGTTCCCTGTCCGTACAGATAATTTGTATTAATTACACTGGCAAGTAAAAAAAATATCAGCAGTATCCTTATTCGCATATGACAGAACCGTTAGTTATTTTACAAACTGCAATTTACTCATTCCTTTGTCAACTGAAGTAGCAACGGCAATTCCCCGATGATCTTTATTATCAACGGCGCAATAGAAATGATAAACCACACCCTTCCATTTCACCACAAAACTCTTGTGTGCGTACTTGGCATCGTACGGTTCGGATGATTTGATGAGATCTTCTCCCTTCCAGTCAGTCCAGTTGACTAAATCGTAACTGCAGGCAAAACGGTTAAAGGTTTCTTTTGGCCGGCTTTCCCAGAAAGCACCAAAATAGAACATCACCCACACATCATTTATCTTTTGCAGCACAGCATCGCCTGTAATACCAACGCCATGTTCCATTACGGGATCGGCATTGTAACGTTTCCATGTGACCATATCGTTACTTACGGCCATACCTATACGTTCAAACCAACGCCATTTGGGTTTGTTTCCGCTGCTGTCCCCATTTGCATTGTAGTACATGATAAATTCACTCCCGAGTGTTTTGTTCCTGTCACGAATCACTGTGCTTTTATACAGCTTACGGTTTTCCCACCAGCGCACATCTTTATCAGTTGAGCTTAATACCGGTTGTGTTAACCTGTTCCATTCATGTGGTTTGGTTGGATCGTTTGTTGTATTAGCGATGCCGATTGCTAAAGGTCCGGATTCATAACCTCTGTCCTTACCACCGATATAACTCATCCAGTATTTTTTCTGAAATTTTTCCAATTGATAATTACCTCCCCACTTTGTATTCTGCAAACCGATATAACCTGCTTTCTGGTTATTATCCCAATCAGCAGTATCAGAAAAACTCATCAACTTACCAAGTGTTTTCCATTGCAGCAGGTCTTTACTTTTTGCGATCCATGTTTCATAACCCCGACCATCAAACTGAATATAGGTCATGTACCAAGAATTTCCCTTGCGAAACACCGAAGGGCAATCAATCTTCTTTGTATCGTTTTCAGGCGTTACAACTAAGCCATACTTGTAAGGTGTTTTTACTTCTTCATATACCTGTTGCATTACAGATGATGGCACTTCTTTTTGAGCATTTGCAACCGCAACACTCAATAGAAAAAATATCAACCACATAAACTTCATATCATCATCATTTTTTGGGGAAAACAATTGTCTCTTTCCCATTTTCCAGATCAATTGCTTTCATTACTTTTTTGCCCTCTGCATCAAAAAAACGCTTTCTTATTCTTTTGCCATCATCTCCAAAACATGTTTCTTCGAATACATAACGAATATCATCGCTGCCATATTTATTTTTTCCGGCAATCCAATAAATCATGAACATCTTAGTCATTCCGTTAAAATGATATTCATGCTGAAAATATTGCTTCGAATTAGGTTCGTAAATTGTTTCTTCCCGCAAATTTCCGTTCAAATAATAAGAAAATTTATGAAGAAGATTTCCACCTGAATCATAAATGGATAAATATTCCACCTGCCTTCGCTGGCTCCATTCAAAAGCAGAATCAGCACTTACCTTTTCAAACATAATTAACGGATCATACTTAGCCATAGATAGAGAAGAATAAACCGGATACCAATTAAAAATTGAATCTTTTGGTGTTCCATAAAAATAGTTACCAGTTGAAATTAAGTTTCCTGATTCATCCCATTTCTGCCTTAACCCATTAAAACCCCTTTGGAATAATTCGTTTCAGAGGTTTTAACTCCTTAATTGAAAATTCAGCAGAAAATCCATTCAAAGTATCATTCTTATAATTAGAAATGCTATGAACCTGTCCGTTCTTATACCAGATAGTTTTTATACCATTGAGCAAACTATCCTTAAAACTGCAGTTGATGATTCTATTTCCATTTTCATCATACATTATCTGATTACCAATAATTTTTCCATCTTCTCGCTTTAAACTAAAAGACGGTTTGCCATTCAGCCACTTGCCGTCATACTTTCCATTCTTAGGTAATTTGGTAAATACATTTCTTAAATAATTTAATGATGAAATTCCTGAAAGATAAGACCATGAAAAATACAACTCACTTGTATCAACAGCAAGAAACTGCTGATTATAACCACAAGGAAAAAGAGTTGGGTATCCATTCCAATCGTTTGCTAAAATAATCCAGCATTCACCCTCCTTAACACCCATATCACAAGATGTATTAACAGAGCTAACCAAAATTTTACTAATGACCCCGCCTTTAAATATTTCAAGTGACTCTACTTCTGCCAACTGATAATATCTCATTGAATTGTCAGTTACTTCAAATGATGATAATTTCTTAACCTTCACTACACTAACATATTTATACGTTGAAATTTTTTCGCTTGTTAAAGGCTCGGTATGGCAACTACATGCTAAAGCAGAGGTAGTAATTAAAAAAGTTAAAAAACCAATAAAAACAGTTTTCATTAAAATTTAATTTTCTTAATAATACTAGAAACAGATCTTTTTGAAGTATTTACCGGTACAAGATAAAATGAATAATGATAATTTTTTGCTTTAATCTGGTATTGCTCCAAAGGTGCTGCCACATCGCTCCAGCTATCGTTACCACCCACACCCATTTGAATAAGATCGATATTGAGTGTGATGAAGCCGGCATCTTTTAGTTTATTGGTGTGCTTTGCATTCTGGATATTTTCTTCTGTATAAGGCCATGCACTCATGCTGAGCAAACTGTCAGCAACAATTAATAAACCATCTTTTGATTTTGGATTGTTTAAGTACATCCATCTTACATCAGTTCTGTTTCCATTTTCCTGGGGCACAACATAAGGTTCCATGAAATCAAAAATGTTTTGATTGTAGATACCAACATCAGAACCATATTTTCTGTCGATATAATTTTCCATCGGGCCGAGGCCAAAATACTCGATTTGATCATAGCTTCTGTTGATTGCCCCCTGCATACCAACTTTGGGAATATTAGGTAAGCCCGGTTTTACATTCAATTTATAATCCACTTTAATAATTCCGCTTTCGCTGATTGTATAATCAACTTTTACGGTTGCACTATCATTGATCAGACTGAAATTAGTTGTAATCATCAGATCACCTGACGCAGAACGACCAACGGTTGTTCCGGTTTGTTTTAACTCATACTCATACCATTGCTTCATTTTTCGCTGTGGCTTCCACCCTCTCTTGTCATTATCAGTAAGTGGACGTTTGAAATGTGGTAAGAATGGTTGAGCAATTTGTTCTTTGCCATTGTACACATAAGAAAATAATCCTCCACCAAAAGTATTCAGAATACGTATGTTAAAATTTTTACCTGTAACAGAAACAGCATTTATACTTTCAGTTACCGCCAGTTTTCCATAAGATTTTGTTTTACTCGGAACAGCATTTGCTTTTTTAAGCTGAAGTTGATTTGATGCAATTTCAAATCCACTTTCTGCCCACCCGCTTGGTTTCTGAACCAGGAATTTCATATCCACATGATACTCTGAGGATGATTTTAGTTTCGGCAACCATCTGGAAACAGGAAATTCAACTGATGTTCCCGGTGCAACAGCAATACCACCAATCAACTGGCTGGAAATAATTTTCCCATCTTCTCTTATAGCAATGTAAGCTGTGTATGCATTTACATTCTTCACTTCACTTCGGTTGATGATACGAATCAACCCTTTTGTTGAATCGGCCCACTCACATTGTATTGGTTGAAAAATACGTTTACATTCATACATCGCTTCCTTGGGTCTTCCGTCAGCCGCAACAACTCCCTTGATGGTAAAATTGTCGAAATACTTTTCACCATAATCACCACCGTAAGCATAATATTTCACTCCTGCAGAATCGGTTTTCTCTAAGCCCTGGTCTTTAAATTCCCAAATGCAACCACCGATTACTCTTGGTATACTTCGCCATTGATCCCAGAAATCTCTTAAGTTACCGGCACTGTTACCCATGGCATGCGCATATTCACAAAAGAAGATCGGACGATGATCGCCGTTCGGTTGATTCACCAGCAACGGTGCTGTATAATCTGATGGATACATCCGGCTGATCACATCAACATAATATTGATCCAGCGGATTCTGAATACGATGCGAATGATCATTTGTTTTTAAATAACGTGGATCAGCCTGATCAATATACCCTTCTTCTTTCGGGCTGCCCATGGCTGGTTCATAATGCAGCGGCCGGGTAATATCAAAGTCTTTGATCCATGCCGCCATCGCTGCATGATTAGGCCCGCTGCCTGCTTCATTACCCAAACTCCACATTACAATCGAAGGATGATTTTTATCTCTTAAAGCCATGCGGCTTACTCGTTCAATATAAGCTGCTGTCCATTGAGGATCATGATCAAGCTTACCACCCAAACCATGTGTTTCTAAATTCGCTTCATCAATCACCATTATTCCAAACTCATCACATAAGTCTAACAGATACGGATCACTTGGATAATGCGAAAGACGAACACAATTAAAATTGAACTGCTTAATGGTTTTTATATCCTGCAGAATATCATCTCTTGTTAATGCCTTACCTCTTATTGGATGATGATCGGGGCGGTTGACCCCATAGAGATAAGTCAACTTTCCATTGATGAGTAGTTTGCTGTCACTCTTTCTGAATTCAATGGAACGAAAACCAAGTTTACAGGTTTTTACCTCCAATACTTTACCGGTGCTGTCTTCCAATGTCAACACCAACTTGTATAAGTTTGGTTCTTCCGGACTCCATTTTTTTGGATTGCTGATGCTTGTTTCCATCAAACCAAATTTCACTCTGTCTAACCGTGGATGAATTTCGTTGATGATCTCATCTGTCTTTTTCGAAAGTGGTTGTTGTAATACAGGTTGATTGTTTGCATCGTACAACTGCGCCTTCAACACATAGCCGGGCATCTCCTTTCCGGTTAAATTTTCGATGCGTGGACGAATACTCAACAATGCATCTTTATAATCCTTATCCAGTTTTGTTTGATAAAAGAAATCTGCAATACGCAACGAAGGTTCTGCGTGCAGATACACTTCACGATGAATGCCACTCATGCGCCACTGATCCTGGTCTTCAAGGAAACTTCCATCACTCCATCGAATTACCCAAACAGAAATCACATTCTCTCCTTCCTGTAAATAAGGTGTAATATTAAATTCGCTTGGCAGAAAACTGTCTTCTGCATAACCGGCGAACTTTCCGTTGATCCATAATTTATAGGCTGAACTTACTCCACCAAAATGCAAACTCACATTCATGTTCCTCCAGTTAGCAGGAACAGTAAATGTTTTTTGGTAGCAGCCTACACCGTTATAATCCTGCGGTACCTGAGGCGGATTCACCGGGCGAAAAGGATATACTGCACTTTTATAAATCGGTTTATCATAACCCTGCATTTCCCAATTGGAAGGAACATTGATTTTCTTCCATCCACCTACTTTGCTTTTATAAAAATCCTTCGGCGCATCAGCAGGTTTTAATGCAAAGGAGAAATCCCAATCACCGTTTAATGAAATGTATCGTCCGCTTTTCGTTCTGTCACCATTCAATGCATCGGCAACAGTTGCAAATGAATAAGCAGTTGCTCTTGCTTGATCCCTGTTAATACCGCTTACCAACGGGTCTTCAAAAGGTTCACGGTTATAAACAGATGGAGCAACGGGGATTGCTGCCGGTGTTTTATCTACCAACTGTGCATAAAGGCCTCCCCAAAAAAAAAGGAGGGGCTTATGAACAGCATAATTATTTGTAATTTTCTTCTCATGGCAAAAACTTTTCTAATAAAAACCTTACTGGTCTTACCCAAAGACACGATTTAATTTCCCCCTTTAGGGGTTAGGGGCTTCAACAACTCCATTTCAATACATGCCTGTAAAAATGGTCCGATTGCTTTCAGATCATCATCTCTTCTCGGTTCGTTTACATAATACTCATACGTACCATCACGGTATGGAATACCGCCCAAACCTGCGCCCGCAACTGCCTGTATGAAATGGTACTGACCGTTTGCATCTTTCGTTACAAATTCTTTGATCATACCATTGTATGCTTTTTGTAAAGGAGCATTAAAGCTTGCAGGTAAATATTTCAGTCGTACAGCTTTTGCCAATGCAAATACAAACATGGCTGTACCTGATGATTCGAGATAATTCTTTTCTTTATTTGCTTTGTCTGTTACCTGCCACCACACACCAGTTTTTGCATCTTGGAATTTTACAATAGCTGTCGAGAGTCGATTCAAAATAGTAATCAACTCTTTTCTTCTTGGATGAGTTGCAGGAATAAAATCAAGCACATCCACCAGTGCCATCATATACCAACCCATGCTTCGGCTCCAGAACTCAGGCGATACACCGGTTTGTTTATTCGCCCAACCTTGCAGTTTACTTTCATCCCAACCATGATACAACAAACCTGTTTTCGAATCCCTTCCATATTTCTCCATCCACACAAACTGATTGATAATATCATTAAAATCCCGTGATTGTTTATTTACAACTGCATACTCCGCATAGAATGGTTCGATCATGTACAAACCATCCAACCACATTTGTGATGGATATTTCAGCTTATGCCAAAAGCCGCCGGCTTTGTTGCGTGGCTGTATGCTGATCTGGTCACGCAATGTTTTTGCAGCAATTTTATATTTCTCTTCTTTATACAATTCATGCAATCGCAACAACTGTCTGCCGGGAGGAATATTATCGCTGTTGTATTCATCCATCACATACGTACGGATCTTTCCATCAGCAGTAATAAAATGATCAACGATGTGTTTGGTATAATCAATATAGGTTTGATCGCTGGTCATTTTCCACAAACGTTCAAAGCCGATCAATACAACGCCTATCTCATAATTCCAGTTAGCAGGGCGGTTACCCACTGGTAATTTATCCTGTTCAAGGTGACTTGCATATTTTTTCACCACCATTGAATCTTTGTACTGATTCATAATAGTAGCCGCCATTTGTTTGGGATACTCGATCTGTGCATTTGCATTGAATGCAACAAGTAACAACAGTAAAGCAAGTATTCTTTTCATTTTTGAAACTTTATTTTTATCATAAAGGAATGTCGAAAAATAATTTTCATGTTGCGTTTCTTTCTCCCCCTTCAGGGGGTTGGGGGGCTCTTCTTCTCCAATAGTTCGCTAATAAACTTCCACTGATATTCATCCACGGACTAAATACAGCGGGAGCCAATCCAACCGTTCCCAGCTTACCCATACTTCCTGCAATGCCGCTGGCCATACCGCCGTTTTGCAAACCTACTTCAAAGGCAATGGTTCGGCTCGAATTTTTATCCATCCCAAATAAACGGCTTAGCCAGTAACCAAAGAAATAACCAGCTGCATTATGAATAACAGAAGCAATGAATAAAAGCACACCCACCTTCATCAAATTCTCTCTCCCAGCAGCCGTTGTTACTGTTGTAAAATAAATAATGCCAAACATCGAAATCAACGGCATCATGCTATCAAGTTTTGGAAACCGCAGAGACAGCCAATGATAAACTAAACCGGCAATGACAGCACCGGCAAAGAAACCGGAGAGATTCATGCTTTGTACCAATCCATGGTCAATAACTATTTTTTGAAGAACAAATACAATGGTCAAAATCCATACAGCTGAAATTGCAGCAAGCAGGTATACTTTCTTCTTCTGTTCAGCTGAAGCACGTTTCAGAAAATCATGCAACAGTGCTGCACCAATCGGCACCAGTACAATTTTGATGATCTCCATCATCATATCCACAAATCTTATTTCGATCAATGTGCCTGCCAGTGTTTTCATCAATAAAGGTGTAAGTAATGGAGCAACCAGTGTTGCCATTGCAGTTACAATTACACTCAACACCAAATTCGCTTTCGCCAGGTACACCATTACATTACTTGCCAACCCGCTGCTGCAACTGCCAATTAAAATAATACCTGCTGCAATCTCCGGTTCAAAATGAAATACTTTCGTCAGCAGCAAACCCATCAACGGCATAATGGAGAAATGACAAAACAACCCAACTAATACACCTTTGCCTGTTGATGCTAATCCGCTAAAATCTTTCAGGCTCATATGTGTACCCATCCCAAACATCACCAATTGAATAATGACAAGGATCAATGTTTTATCACGAAGATTAACGCCACCCCAGTTTTTAAACGCTTCCGGGAAAACCATTCCTGCCACCACTGCTGCAATGATCCATGCTGTGTATTGATAACCTTTTAACGACGGCACCGAACCCAACCCGATCGCAAAGAAAACCGCTGTTGCAATTGCAGCAGGTTTGTACAGCGATGCATTCTGCATCACTATACCTGTCAGCAATAACACTGCGGCAACAGCACTAATGATTAAACATATTTTATTAAATTGCTTCATAAGCCCCATCTCCCTTCCTCTTCCCCGGAGGGAAAGAGGCGGTTCTTTAAAATTTTATTCAACATTATATCTACCACTTGATCTTTCTATTTTTTATGCAGCAAATTCAATTAGTTAAAACCTGTTGCAAATACAGAGTGTTTCAAAGTCCCCCTTCGGGGGATTTAGGGGGCTAATATCGTTGCTAAATATTCCATTGCTACCGGTGGGCTTGCGAGTATCGGCACTTTCTTTTCTGCTTCGGTTAATGTGTCCACTACCCTTGCCATGCTTGCCTGCGCCAACACAATTACATCCACTTCATTCGCCAATTGCTTTAATGCGTCTCCTACTTTCTTGTCATGTGTTGCTGCATCGCCGCTCATCAATGCTTCAAATGCGCCTTCGCATAAAACAGATTTCAATTCAATTTCTTTTCCTGCAACTAAAGCTCTTCTTCTCACCAAATCGCTTGTTGGATTTAAAGTGGTTGACAATGTTGCGACCACTCCAATTCGTTTTCCCATCTGCACTGCTTTATCGGCCATTGGCTGATCAACACGTAACACAGGCACTCCGGTTAATGTTGCAGCTGTTTCAACTGCAGGCCCGATTGATGAACAGGTGAATAATATATAATCAGCACCTGCCTCCTGTGCCGATGCGGCATAGTTCACTACTCTTTTCGAAGTATCGGGAGTAAGTTCTCCACGTGCAATGGTGTTCTTGATCAAGCTGTCATCAACTATGTTGAATACTTTTACGTTCGGTAAATATTTCTTACACAACTCTGCAAACACAGGCACTAATGTTGCCGATGTGTGAATCAATCCTAATGTTTTACCCCCACCCCCTGAAGGGGAGTTTGTTGTTTTACTATTTGACATAATTTCTTTTTCTATTTTGTTTACCAACTATATTACTACTGTCATCACCTGTTGTGTCACTCACTTGTACGTCCATTATTTCTATTCATCATTCACCAAGCGTCCCTACGGGATGCAACCGCATTCAACTACCTTTTCTACCCACCAAATGTTCCTACGGAACAAATTCATCATTCACAATTCACCATTGACCATTCACAATTCACCACTACAACTCTCCGTTCAACAACACACCAAAATAATTCTCTCCACCAACCTGTCCGCCTTTAAAGTTTACTTCCAGTCCGTTTATCATTTCATTCCTTGAATACGCTTTGCACAATGGTGCACCACTCACCAACGGAGCAATCATTTCTACTGCATCGATCTCCATGGCTCTTGCAGCATAGCTGCTTGTATCGCCACCGGCTATTACAACACGTTTAACATTTGAATTTATCACTGCTTGTTTTGCAATGTTTCCCAAAGCCCTCCCCAATTTCTCTGATGAAAGATTCTCCAGCTCTTTTGCACCTGTATGAACGATCACATTTTTCTGTTGCAACAATATCCCAACATGCTCAGCAATTGCATCGTCAATTATGCCCTCATTTACAATTCGCACTGCATCAAGCACCACTTCTGCAAAACCATTTGCTTTGGCCCATTCGATCTGTGCAGCACTAACAGGTGAACAACTGCCTGATATCACCAATAGTGATTCTGCTTTACCAGGATGCTTCCATTCAGTTACAGGATTCAATAGTTTCTTTTCATTCCAATAATTACCTAACGCTGCTTCTACACTTGATCCGCCAACACTGAACAAAGTTTTCTCTTGTCCCAGTCCGTTCATCCACTCACCGATCCTGATCAACTGTGATTCATACATTGCATCAACCAATACCACCTCTTCATCAGTTACTGCATCATTCCATTTTTCAATGGGTTGTTCCAGTTGTGAAATATCAATTAATCCAATCTTCTTTGTTGTCTGTTTACCCAAATGCAAACGCAGATCACTTTCATCAGCTGGTGTAACCGGATGTTTACTCATTGATGGATGACGATCCAACCGATAAATTTTCCCGTTACTGCCAATCCCCATTCGTGCAAACAAATTACCAAACACACAATATCTTCCAAGCGATGGTGCGCCACCCAACACAGGGATCAATTTATTCTGGAATACCTCCGCTCCACAATCAATCGCTTTCCCAATACTTCCCACAGCAGGCGATGAATCAAACGTAGAGCACACTTTATAATGCACCTGCTTTGCTCCACTCGCTTTCAACTGTTCAAATGCAGGGATCAAGATCTCTTTCATCTGCCCCTGCGATAATGATCTTGTTTTACCTGCCACGCCAATCACATCAAGCTGCGGAAACTGTTGCAACTGTTCCTCTGTTGGCGGTTCAATAAACAACACAGCTTTTGCACCGGCACGTGTAATAAATTCCAGTGCATCGGTACTACCAGTAAAATCATCGCCATAAAAAGCGAGTAATATGTTTTGTTTGTTATTCACTTCAACTTTATATCAACAACCGCCGTCAGGGTTTGCAACCGCTGACGGGGTTATCCAAATTTTTTCACCGATTCTGCAAACTCAGGATACATCTTCGCTGCATCTTCCAGCGTTAATCCATCAACTGCTGCTTTCCATGCCTGTTGCAATGCAACCACACCTGCTGCTGCTCCCATTGGATGCGCCATAATACCACCACCTGCCATGTATAGCAGATCAACGGTCTTTGTTCTTCGGTATGTTTCAAATGCCTGTCCACCCCATTGGCCCGATGACACAACCGGCAACACTGTTTTATGATCGTACATCTTTGTTAAGCATGCTTCAATCGATGCCACCACACTATCATCACTCTCCCAGAATTTATTCTCTATGCCGTTTACATGCATTTGGTCTGCGCCTGCCAACCGCCATATTTTTTGATAGGCTTTGTAATCAATTCCCAACAACGGATGTCTTGTCATCATTCCCCAGCCATTACGGTGTGCATGAATAGCCAACTGTCGCTGATCCATAATTTTCTTTGCTCCTGCCAAACCAACACTGTTAATACTGATCATGGCGCAAGTGCCACCACTGTTGACGATCTTCTCATAACGCTGCAGCATTTCATCCACTTCACCACTGATATTGAACGCATACATCACTTTCTTACCTGTTTTATCTGCATGTGCATTGATCACTTTCATCACAGCATCAACACGATCATTAAAATTTGAATTGGCAGATGAAGAAAGCAGTTCATCATCTTTTACAAAATCAATTCCTGCTTCGGCTAATGTTTTTACCATTGAAGAAGTTTGTTCAACTGATAAACCAATCGATGGTTTGATGATGGTGCCGATTAACGGACGATCCTGCACGCCTGTTAATTGTCTGCAACCTTCAATACCAAATGCAGGGCCTTTGAATTGTTGGCCGAATGATTCAGGCAATTCAATATCCATCAGCTTCAATCCTGTGAACTGTGTGATCTCGTATAAATTTCCCTGCAGAGTTGAGACCATCACAGGTAGATTGTACCCAAAGTTTTCAATGCTCCATGATACTTTCACAATGGCACGATGATATTTGCCATCCTTGCTTGTTGCACCGGGAATCGCAGGTTCATTCACCGTTTCCAAAACTTCAACCGATTCAACTCTTCCAGCAAAACGTTGTTTCAGTTCTTCGGTTTCGCCGGGCACTGCTACGAATGTTCCTGATGACTGTTCACCTGCCAATACCGAAGCTGCCTTTTCCGGCGCATACGGTGTTTCAATATAATATGTTGCTGTTATCCGTTCCATGTTATCTCATTAAAGGCAACCAAACCGTCATATCCGTTTTTCCACGGTTGGCCCATGCGTAATAAGGAATGAGTTTTATTGTTACCGGTTTCAGTTTTGTATTTACTTCTTTGTACAATGTGTTGTTCCATTGATTCTGTTCAATCAATCTTGCTTCGCCTGTTAAAGCCATCATGTTGCCGTTATCAATTTTCATTGGCACAGGTAGAAGTTTGATGTTGGCAGGAATCACCACATCAAATATTTTTGATTTGGGCAGATCACTCGATTCCAGGCAATATACAATTGGCCCACGTTTCACCGTCACCTGGTTTCTTGTTTCTTCTACCAAAGGATTACTTTCGATAAGAGTTGCAGGCATGTTCATATTCAATTCTATCTTATCCCCCTTCTGCCATTTTCTTCCTGCGATTATATACCCACCTTCTTTATCTTTTACTTTTGGATAAGAACCATTTATGCTGAGAGAATATCCTTTACACCATCCGGGTATTCTTAAAAAGATATTTACAGGCTTGTCTGTTGCTTCTTTGATTGTTATAGTAATCTTTCCATCCCAAGGATAATTTGTTGTTTGCTCCAGCTTGATCTTTGTTCCATCATGCAACTCAGTAGCAAGAGTACTGCCACCGTACATATTTACATACAAGCCTTTTTCACCAATGCTGTATATATAATCACTCACTTCAGCAATAGTGCGAACCACATTCGGCGGGCAGCAATTTGATTTGCTGATGTATGGAATACGTCCACCTTCCCAACGCAAGTGATAAGGATAATCAGCAGTTGATGCCAATGGATTGGTGTAAAAAAAATTTGTACCATCAAGACTTACTCCACTCAGCACACTGTTGTACAAAGCAAGCTCAACAATATCAGCATACTTTGATTCGCCTGCTAGCAAAAACATACGCCAGTTCCACAACACATTACCAATATTGGCACAGGTTTCATTGTGTGCACTAAAGTTTGGCAATTGAAAATCTCTTCCATAACTCTGATGTACTTTTTGTACCGTATCAGGTTTGTAAGCAGTACCATCCACACTCACACCATCATACAATGCACCACAACCACCGGTTACATACATTTTTGTATTGATGACATTGTTCCACATTCTATTCAATGTGTTCATCAACGTAGCATCACCTGTTTCCGCATATACATCGGCCACCCCTGCAAACAAATAATTTGCTCTTACAGCATGGCCCACCACTTTATTCATTTCACGGAACGGTGCACGGTCGCTGTTATCATCTGTACCTTCTACCGTACCACGGATGTTGATGAGATGAATAACAAGATCGAGATATTTTTTATCGTTTGTTGTGCGATACAATTCTGTTAAGCCCATGTAGTGAGAAGGACAAATCGCATTCCTTGCCAATTCAGGAGAGGCTGAACTATAAAAACCAATAAGAAAGTCAGCAGCTTTCTTTGCTATGTTCAGCAGTGTTGTTTTTCCCGTTGCACGATAATGCACACAGGCCGCTGTCATTAAATGACCGAAGTTGTATGCTTCAAAACTCAACTGATCATCAAACATTTTATCCTTTCCTGATTTCTTTTGTTCGATAATGTTCTTGGTGTAGATATAACCATCTTGTTTCTGCGCCTTGCCAATTACATTAATTGCTTCATCCATCCATTTCTCCAGTTGCGGATTTTTAGTTGATGCATACATGGCAGCTACCGCTTCCAGTGTTTTATAAAAATCACCGTCATGAAAAGATGGGCCACGAAAGCGACCGGTATCTAAACCGGCAGCCACTCTGAAATTCTGAAAGGAATAACAGATGTCTTTGCTGGTATAGGTTTGCCAGAGCTGCGGCAGCATCGCATCACGGCAAACAGCAAAACGCTCGGCCCAAAACCTTTCGTCCATTGCACATCACTCATGCCTACGCCGGTAAGCTTTGCATAACTGCTGCCTTGCGTATTGACCAAACTTGTTTGTGCTGAAGTTTGATTGAGCAATAAAACAGTCAGCAACAAAATTGCACTTCGTCTTTTCATCTTACTGCGCTTTATAGTTGATTGTATATTCTGTTCCGGGTTTCACTATGATATCGTACACATCATTTCCGTTTGCAACAGCCGTCACATTGTTGCCTGAAGGTTGTGTTTTACTTTTCAAACGGATGGTTCCTTCACCTGTTGCAGCTTTGATCTTCACTTGCTCTTTACTTACATACAATTCAATTTCACCGTCTGGTGTTGGCACTTTACCCTGTATCCATTCAAGTCCGCCAAGGTTTGATTCAACAAGGTACGCCGCATAACCGGGTGCAGTTGGTTTTACACCGAGATAATATTTACCGAGCAAATACAAAGGACTTGCACCCCAGGCATGACATAAGCTTTTTCCAAACTCCCTGCCATACATCGCATAATGTTCTGCACCTTGTTTTGCAGGATTGTATTCTTCCCAGAAACTTGTTGCACCAAGCTTCAACATGCCACCCCAATAATCCTTCATTTCCTTCAACACATAAGACTGTTCGCCCAAAGCACACAATGCTTCCAGTTCGTAGAAGCGCATATAAGGTGTAGTGATCTTCTGAATATTATTATTCAACAACACAGAAGTTTTTACCTGTTGTTTTTGTTGCTGATTGAAATAATCGAAGAAGATGAAGAACATGTTTGCATAACGTGTTACGTCTTCCGTTTGCTTGCCATCAACACGGCTGTGCACCAATGCTTGTTTCTGATCATTCCAATAAATATCAAAAAGTTTTTTACGCATATCAGCAGCCAACGCATTGTATTCTGTTGCTGCATCTTTATCGTTGGAAATGTTGGCACACAATGCCATTGTCTCCAAACTACGTGCAAGTAACAACTGTTCAAAACTTACTTCGCCTTTTTTGCTAAGGCCTTCAGCCCAATCAATAAAGATCCAGTCGCCAGTCATCCATTCCATCAACCCATCTTTATTTCTTCTTGCCAAAATATAATCCATCAGCGTTTTCATGCGATCATAGTTCTGTGCAATAAAATTTTTATCCCCGGTGTAGAGATAATAATCATAAATGCCGAGGAACCAGTAGAAGGTGTAATCCATGATGGTGTTGATATGGCCAGTTACCGGATCTTTACCACGCAAGGCGTACGTTGTACGTTTTACGGTTTCACTATCGAAGTATAGATAATAGTTCATGAGATAGCTCTGATACGCATCACCACTCCAAATCCAACGGTCACGTTTGATGCCGTCAATGAAAAATTCTCTTGTATTTAATTCAAATGTATATTTCGCTACATCATAAATACGATTGATCTTTTCATCATTACAGGTGAAGCTGCCACGTTCTTTTACATCAGCATATTCATAAAGCATCGAAACAGAATCAAGCGTTACGCCTTCATCGTATTGCACATTTACAAAACGATAGGCTTTCGACAACTTCATGATCTCATTTTTCTTTGCAGGGTTGTCTACATCCACTCTATCCAACGTCTCACAATGTTCAATAGACAATGCTTCTTCCTCTGATTCGCCATAATACACCGATAATTTACCTTTTCCGGCAAGGCCATGCAATTGAATAAAACCAAACGTTTCCTTGCCAAAATCCACCAACATCGATTGCTTGTCTTTTGTAACAGACACTGCTGATTGCTCTTTTGTGGGCAACATAAATTGCGAAGGCAATTGCGTTGGAGAGTTAAAATTCGAACTTCCTGCATTTACCCATCTGGTAGCGGAGATGTCGGATGCTTTTCCTGTTTCATCAATCCATTCTTTGTCTTCAAATGTTACCAACCATGATGCATCAGACGCAATTGTCTTTCCTTTTACAAAAACAGCAGGCACGTTGACCTGGTTAAATACTTTGATGTTGATTTTATGTTTACCAGCAGGAACAGTAATCTGCTTCGGACTACCTTCAAATGCTTTTCCATTAAGCTTTACATTGTATTCTCCTTCCACATAAATATCAACGGTTTCAGGTGCAGGCACATCAAATACTTTATGAAAATCCATCAACACATAATGGTTATCTATTTTCCAGAACACCGGAAAGAAAGTGCCACGTTCGGTACGACGGTTTTGCACTTTATTAGCCAATACAATTTCAAAATCGCCGGGATACCATATCCATGTTGGAGCCGAAGAAGTATTCGGTAAAAAGAGTTAATCATTTGCTTCACGTTAATTGCTTCGCTGTTATCTACTTCGTGTTACTTGCTTACGTTATTTAGACGCTGCCTTAATAATCTAAATATCCTCTCTGTATCTTTCTTTAGTTATTTGTTCTAATGATTTGCCCTGGGTTTTTGGTGTCCAAATCGTTCCAATGATCAGAGCCACAAGCAGCAGCCCGATCATAATGTAGGCTGCAGTGTAAAATCCTTCTCCGTTTTCGCCATAAATATTTACAAAACCAAATCCCCATACCGCCGCAATGCTTCTCACCGCAAAGAACATGATACCCTGAGCAGCCGCCCGGTATTTTGCAGGAAAAAGTTCCGACGCCCAAAGCGCATAAAATGCCTGTACGCTTATTCCTGCATGTATGCCCCAAAGCATAGTGAAAGTCCATAGGGCAAAATGATTTTTTATCCCTATAAAAATAAGGATGCACCAGGCCACAATTCCTATTGATGTGCCGAAAACATAAAGCCATCGTTGATTCACTTTATCAACCAGCATGGCGAAGCCAAAATATGTTACTGCAATAATTATGACCCATTGTACTGCCGTAATCATATTGGCCTCCCCGTTGGAAAGACCACCTGCGGTTTCATAAATATGTTGCTGAAAGAAACCCATTACCGATGCCACCATATTCCAGCTAATGTAAATACCTGCCAGGAAAAGCATGGTTCGGATATTTACTTTGTTGGTAAACAGCGTACCAAAGGATGCAAAAACGCCCGGTTGTTTTTCGTTGGTTTGCAATTTTTTTGCCTCTTCCCAATCTTTTGATTCATTGAGTTTCCGTTGCAATGTCCATGCAATGAATGCTACAACTAACAAAGAAGCAAAAATAATACGGCTGCTAAATACATTGATTGCCTCAACGCTTGCATCGTTACCAACAATGAACGTTGCTATTTTTTGTACGTAACTAAATAAAACACCGGCTGATGCATCAGCTTTGCCGGGAGCAAGGAGCATTCCCAAAAGTAAAATAATCATTGGACCAACACCCCAGGCAAATTGTGAAATACCCATATTCTTACCTCTGTTACCCACTTCCGAATTTTCGGAAATATAAGTCCATGAGGCAGGAACACCCACTCCCACAGAAATACCGGTAACGAGGAAGCCGGTCAACAGCATGGGAAAATTAACGGTGAACATGATAATGATTATACCCAGCATATACAAAAGCATGTTGTAAGTATAAATGGTTTTTCGTCCGTATTTGTCGGCCAGAAAACCACCGAAAATGGCGCCAATTGCTGCACCAAAAGCGTTGGCGCTGATTGCATTCAGCCAACCGAGATGCCCTTCGTTAAGCCCAAGGTAATTTTGCCAAAGAGTTAACCCGCTTGCGCCTGCCACAATTGCGCCGGCATCCAGATAATTTGTAAGCGATACGGCGATCGTACTTTTTAAGCTTCCTTTTTTAAGTTCCATATGTGTATTTAATGTCCGTTAAAAATGATGTAAAGGGATAGTATAACGAGTCCTAATAAAATAAAGAGAATTTTTACCTGCTTATCTGTTTTTGGTATGGGTGCTGTTTCAATAGCTGCCGTTATTTTGTTTTTATCTACTAACGAAATGATGATGGCTGCTACAAACAACACTGCAAATATGTAAAACGAGATAAGGAAATAATGTGGCCACCATGTGTTTTCACCTGTTGCAGCATCGGGTGGCAAGATCCATAAGTTGAGCATACCAACAAGCAAACTAAATGCAGAGCCGGCTGATAAAATTACATTCACTGCAAGTTTGGTGGTGCGCTTCCAGAATACACTCAACAAAAATGTTACAGCTAATGGTGGAGCGAGGTAACCTAAGATCGATTGAAAAATATCGAAGAGTGTTTTGCCTTTTATATTATCAAAAGCAATTGCCATTAACACAGCTAACACGCAACCAGCAATAACGGTATAGCGACCAACATTGATCTGTTGTTTTATTGTTGCCTGCGGATTCATGTTGTTTACATAAATATCTTTTGTAAAAACAGTACTCAATGCATTTAATGACGAACCAATTGTTGCAACCAATACAGCTATCAACACACAAATGACCAAACCATTTAATCCCGAAGGAAATAAATTGGTGACCATGGTCATGGAGGCTAATTTATCATCGGTCAGTTCGGGGTATAATGCAAAACACAAAATGCCGGGCAGAATAAACATGGGCAATGCCAATACTTTTAACCAGCCGATAAAATTTACACCCAACTGTCCCTGCTTTAAATTCTTTGCACCCAACACACTTTGCACCATACTTTGATCGGTACAAAAAAATGCAACAGCAGATACAGGATAACCTAACAACAATGCATGCCATGGATAACCGGGATCGGATGCTGGATGAATTAAATTCCAGAAATGACCAGGTGTTTTATCAATTAAGGCAGTGATGCCTCCAAGTTTTTGCAAACCGATAAACGTTAATGCTAATGAAACAATGATCAATAAGATCATTTGGAACACATTCACTTTTGCAATTGCTTTTAACCCCCCCATGTAAGTGAACAATCCAGAGAATGCAACCAGCACTATTGTTGATTGCCACATCGGTATGCCTAAGATCTGCCGCACTAAAATTCCTCCGCTGAATAAACCAAGACTCAGCCAACTGATCAAAATTTTTATGAGTGCATAGCCAGCTAAAATATCCTGTGTGCTTTTTCCATATCGTTTGCCCATGAACTCGGGCATGGTGCTGACTTTACTTGCAATGTAACGAGGTGCAAATACCATTGCCAGCAACAGCAAAAAAACAAACGCATACCATTCGAAATTTCCACCAACAATACCTGCCGAAAATCCAATGCTTGCAAATGCAAGCAATGAGGATGGGCCAACATTTGTTCCCCACATGTTGAAACCAATGTTGTACCAGTTAAGTGAATTGCCTGCCATGAACAGCGTTTCATCTTTTTCTTATTGCGGAAACTGGCGATATAACCAATGACCAGCAATGCAATGAGATAAATTGCGATGATGGCAAAGTCAAGCGTTGTGAGTTTATTGTAGATTTCGTTCATGAAGCCCCTCCAAACCTCCCCGGAGGGGAGGCTTTCGTTTACGATACTTTAAATAGTTTTATAAATGGCACGCCACAAAGTCCCCCTCCGGGGGATTTAGGGGGCCAAATCATATTGTTTCATTATGTCTGCTATCTTCACCGGCATACCTGTCTTTAAACTTTTATCCATTGCCTGCAACAACGCTACTGTTCCAATACCTTCTTTCATATCGGGATAAGCAGTGAAACCTTGCTCAATAGAATCGGCGAAGTATTCCAAATAGTTTTGATACTCGCCTGCATGATGACTTTGTCCTTCGAAACGGAAATAATATTTTAAGGTAGTATCGCCCCAATGAATAATTTTTTCTTCGCCTGTTTTATCGGTGATAGCATAACGCAGTTCATGATAATCGGCCTGACTTGCACCAATTGTTCCTCTCAAGACACAGCTCATACCACTATCTCTTTTCACCGGTTGTGTTGGGCCGGTGTAACTGCCACTTACTCTTGCAATACGTCCGTCAGTTGATTTGAAGATAAAATGCATCGTGTCTTCATTTTTTAATCCGGCAATTTCCCCATTGCTGCTGATCATACCATAGCCCATCACTTCTTCAATGTTGGGCAAATACCAGCGAATAAAATCAACAGGATGACTTAAACCACCGTACAACCATTTAAATGAATCTTCCAATGCCCATTTCTTTTCGAGGAACCAACGATGATCGGCATTGTAATGACTTTCGATAGTAATGAGTTCGCCAATTTCTCCTGCTTCAAAATCTTTACGTTGACGTTTGTATGGTTCGAAGAAACGGGAGCTTTGTCCAACGAATACTTTTTTGTCGGTTTGTTTTTGCAGTTCAAGTAATTCTTTTGCACGACTTAAATCATCAATGAATGGTTTGGTGCATATCACATGTTTGCCATGCAGCAATGCCTGTTTAATATGATCGGCATGCAAATGATCAGGTGTATAAATAGCAATGATATCGATCTCTGCATCATTCAACAGATCATCGTAGTTGGTTGTATAGTTTGTAAATCCAAATTCTTTACAACGTTGTTTGCACAACTCTTCGTTGCGATCACAAATAGTTTTGAGATGCAGTTTTTTGCTTTGCAATGCAGCAGACATTGTGCTGCGGCCTTCACCTAAACCTAAAATTCCGATTGTCAACATATTTATTTTTTATTACCACCGGATAAATCCGGTGGCTATTCATTCATTACTCATTATTGATCGGACTTAGAAACACCCAAGTCTCACCCGGCTTCGTTCCTTTAATTCCTTCCTGGTATTTTTTCATGATCTTATTCCAATCATCTACTCTTGGGTTGTTGGTAGTTGTTCTTGGATTGAGTTTATCTAAACTCTCCCCTTTTGGAATGCTGATAATCAACATCAACTGCCTTCCATTCCTGAACAACAGCAACTGTTGAAAATCTGCATTGCAAAATCCTTTCGATATCTCCGGCCATTTTTCAAACTGTGTAGCATGATAATCAAGATATTCCTTCTGCAACTTTTCATCAGCAACAAGATTAGCAGTAAGAATAATTTGATCCCATTCTTTTGCTACTGTTTTATCAGTACAATGTTTTTTTCTTGCTGTATTCGTAAAATAGATCGTGATAGACTCTTACTTCAGCTTCGGGAAAATTATTTGCAATGCGTCCCTGCATTACTCCAATGTCTTGCACTTTATCAAAGATGACATAATGATTCTGCCAATGATAAATAGCATTGCTGTCCATATTATTCTTCGCCAGCAGTTCTTTCAACTTGGGTAAGTTCAATTGCATTCCATCTTTCACAACCAATTCAATCACTTCGTTGTGCTCTTCGTTTATGACTCCTGTCTTTGCAGTTTTGTTAGCGGTTAAATATTGAAAGCGTTTTTCCAGTCCCGCATTTTGCTTTACACTGTCGTGCACCTGCGGGCCATTATTGCTCCACACATTACCAGGACCATTGGCATTCTGTAAATATTTTTGTGAAGGAGTCCAATTATTTTTTACACTGAAGTGAGAAGAGCCTTCATCCGTATAAATATAAAACCAGTGTGATGGTAAATGTGCAATGGGCGATTTGTAAATACTGTCGATATAATTTTCTTCAATAACAGAATTAGGTTGTGCACTTAATGTATAAATACCGGCACAATCATAATTCCATTTGCCGTAATGATGAATTTTGTTAGCAACAATCCTGTTACCCTTCATCATATTCTGTTCGGGTGTCCATCCCCAACCTAAGCTGATACCACTGTATGATACGTTTTCAATTTCATTATGACGAATACTTGTTCTGCTCACAAAACCACAGCCAATACCTACTGTGCCCCAGTCTTCATTGGTAGCATTCGTGATAAAATTATTTTCAATAAAAATAACATCGCATTTCTCTCTTTCATCTTTCGAATTAAACGGCAAATGAATTTCTCTTCCTTCATCACCATAATTACCAGCCAGTATGGCTGTGCCGCCAATATCGCTGAACAAATTATTCTTCGTCATGTTATCCTGCACACCCTTTTTCAAATCAATACCTGTTGCAGCCAAGTGAAGAAAAGAGCAGTTCTTAATTCTTGTTCTTACAGCGTAATTCATTTCAACTGCGGCAGCTTGCCTGCCAACCCATGCCTGGTTATCCAACATCGGTTTCTCCTTTGTACCTGCAGGTTTTAATCGGTATGCCTCCGTCATATACAAACCTATCTGGTGCGGCACATGTCCTTGAAGCGACGGACGTAACCATCCTGTATGCTGAAAAGAAATTCCATCAATCACCAGGTTTTTAACCGGGTTATCAATTGTTCCTTCTACGCTGATCAATGTTTCGGTAAATGGCACTATTACTTTTGCGGTTGCTAAATTTTCATTGCTGCGTGGCCAGTAATAAATTTTCTTATTCACTACATCTAAATACCATTCACCAGGTTCATCTAAAAATTGAATGGCATTGGTTAAATAAAAAGCGGAGTTGCCGGTTTCTTTACTCAGCCAGGGCGCAGGCCAGGGATGTTCGTTTTGTATTTTACTTTCCGGCTGATGAAAAAACAATTTAGTACTGTCACCCATCACCTGCACTTTCTTCACCCGCAGGTTGGCAATCTCCCACCATTGATGAATAAATAATTCCAGTTGTCTTGTCTTATCTAAATTGATAAATGGAAGTGTTGGTATCACACAAGCAGCTTCTGCTTTGTTCCAGTTTAAAATGCGAAGCCTGTCCGAATGGCCTGACCGGGCGGGCATCGCCTCTCCGTTGGAAGATTTTGCTCTCACTGCTTTTGCATCGTTCACCCACAGTTGGCGAAAATTAAAATTATTGCCATTTACCTGCGGCACATCGGCCACCCAAATTTGATTTTGAACTTTTTTTTGCAAGCCATTGACAGCGGCTGTTAATTTTTTCCAATTGCTGATTTGTACTCCTCCACTTAAAACAGGTTTTTCATTTGGGGCTGCTTCAATAAAGGTGGAGCTTTCCCGGGTACCATTATCTTCCGGTTTTATGACAATGGTTTCCAGAACCTGATAATTACCACCCCGTAAAATAATATGAATGCCAGCTTTAATACTTTCATCATTCAACCGACGCAGTTCCCTTGCTTTACGTAATGCCATGTTGAGCGTTGCAAATGGCTTGTCTTTTGAACCATCGTTGAAATCGGAACCGTTTGGCGAAACGTAAATATCAACTGCCCATGCAGATAAATTGAGGAAAAGCAATAAAGCCAGCAGGCAAAAAGGCAATCGTTTCATTCGTAACTGTTATACATTCAAGTTAGACTGAAAAACCCAGTAATCAGCCATTAAATGTACCCAAACAGTCCACCCTGAAAAATGTGAGGAATCGCTAAAAAGATGGACAATCTTACTATTTGTGATCGGTAAAACTATTCCTGGAATACCTTCTTCAAATAAGCCGCATTTGCACCATAATTATATTTTGTATCGGATGGTTTCTTTGCATCACGGCTGCGTTCAATCACCAGCCATCCCATCCAGCCAATTTCATCCAGCGTTTTCTTTACTTTATGCATGTCAATCTGCGGATCGTTCTGTAACCACACGCTGTCTTTATTTGTTGCATGTATCATACAGATGCGATCTTTCCCTAATGTTTTTATTTCGGTTATCAAATCTCTTCCTTCTTTCAATGGATTGGAAAAGTTGAAATAGATTTTAATAGCCGGCGAAGCGATTTCTTTCAGCAACTGCACTTCTTCTTTAGCACTTAAAGATGTTTCAATACCAATGACAACACCTGCCTGTTCAGCCAACTTACCCGCCACTTTCAACCGGGCTATCACTGAATCACGTACAGATGGATTCTTTTTGATATCGCATTGAACACCTAATGGAAGAAAAGCCACTTTTACATTCATCAGTTTCATTGTCCTGATGCAATCTTCAATGCTGCGGATATATTCTGTTCTTCCGCAAAATGACTGGGCATAATATCCCGTCATGGCCAAACTGAATATTTCTATTTTATTTTCTTTGGCAGTTTTGATGAATTGATTGCGTACACTGTCAGTTAGTAATTGATTGTCGAATGTTGCACGGGTGCCCAATCCTCCCATGTCCACTTCCACTCCATCTGCTTTCAGTTGAGCAGTTAAAGTAATGGCGCCAAGCTTCTGACGTTTAAGCAACATCAAATCTATCAACCCAATTTTATACCGCTGATTTGTTCTGGCTTTCTCAATTTCATCTGCAAATACTTTTTCTAAGTTTTCAAATCCTTTTACTGCATGTGCAGGAAGATTCTCACCGTTATCACCAAACACATACATATTCTTTTCAGGTTCAATGGTAATTTTTGATTCATCTATTTTACCGGTTACATCCTCGATGGCTTTTAAATTTAAGTTCAGGTATTTTGCCATGAACTCATACACGGCTATGCGTTTACTGATACCAAAATCATGCTTATCATCGGGCAGATGTACATTGCTGACATTCTCTTTCTTTCCGTACCAGCTGTACATCTTTTGCAAATATGGAAAATCATGCTCCGGCATTTTATCTGTCCAGTCGCCACCATCACTTACAAGTAACTGCGGACGGGGTGCTGCCATTGCAGCGATCTCCACATTATCTGTACGGCTTCCACAACTGTGAACATCCATTCCACTTTCGCAGGGACAGCCACCATAGAAGTAGGAAGATATTGCCACAACCGGTGCTGATACTTTAATGCGATTATCCAATGCCGTCATTAATACTGCATGACTTCCTGCACCTGAACCACCCGTTATTGCCACATGGTTTGTATCAGCATCTTTTTGTGCTAACAGGTAATCAAGAATGCGGATACTTCCTAATGCCTGTATCGTCATGGATAAACTTCTGCGGTGATCTTCGAATTTAAACTGAAGCAAAGATTCACCCCATGCAAACAGATCATAACTGAAAGCAATGGCACCCATCTTTGCTAATGCTGCACAACGGTATTGACAATCGGGACGGTAACGTTGTTTTTCCCAATGACCATCGGGGTTTAAGATGACAGGAATCTTTCCTTTATATTTTAATGGTTTGTATAAAGAACCATTGATCCATACACCGGGCAAAATTTCAATGGCGATATTTTCTACTGTATATCCATCATAGATCCGTTTGGGTGTGATGACGGGTTTACTGTTGGGCGTTGCAGGAAGTTTGGATAACAGCAATGCTTCCAGCATACACTGTTTTAAATCCTGTTTCCGTTTTTCCCATTCATCAAGAGTTTTGTATTGTGATGCAATGCGATCAAGTTCTGCCCAGCCTTCTTCTACAGGCCAGCGGTAATATTCATATGCACTGAGTTTGTATTGCTTCTCCTTTTCTTTTTTTACTTTTAATTCAAGCGGCTTCAGAATATTATCCAGTGTTACTTCCACATCGGGACGAAACTTCCACTCTGCATAAGTTACTTTTTTATTTGCCACCATGCTATCAGCATACTTGATGGTAATGCCGTATTTTTTTTGAATATCGTTCAAGACTTCTTTTAATGGCTTACTGTATTGGTTATCGGTATTCAGTTGTGCAGACGAGTTGAACCACAGAAACACAAAGCACAAAAGCCACCCCACCCCCCGAAGGGGGGATTGGCTGAGCACAGCCCTGGCTTGTTGAAAAGAAAAGCAATTCATTAATCTTTTAATTTTCGAAAAGCTAACTATTAACAGCAAACTCTTCGCAAAGCGGGGGATGTGTGCTGTTATCCCCTCTTGGGAGGGGTTGGGGTGGGTTGATGAATTGTGAACAGAACGCACAAGTGTGCGACGCAACAGAAGCATCATAGAAGTATAACTGCCGGGAACAATATCAATTATCCTTTTCATAATTATCCATTTATTTATGCCGGTTTAATTTCCAGCTGCTGTACAATAAATTATCTGCCAGTACTGGCTTTGGAAAAAACAAACTGGCAATATAGCCCACCACAATTACAATGAGGTGACTGTACACACCCAGCATGAGTTTGTGATGTGTGAAATTAAATTTACCAAAATCAACAAGGAGTTTTGGATTTTTTACACCGATGGGAGTTGATGTAAGCAATGCATAAGCTGTAAACAGGATGCAGACAATGATGCCGATATTGATTCCCTGCCTGTTGGTGCGTGCACTGAACAATCCCAGTAAAAATATACCAACAATTCCTCCAGAGAAAATTGCGTAGAGTGTAAACACCACTCCCAACACACCTTCATTCCCCGTATTTAAATACAAGGCACCGATACCAATTGAAATTAAACCTGAGATGAGAACAAATGTTTTGCTTGCACGCAGGTATTGTTTGTCAGGTTTGTTGGGAACGATCTTTTTGTAATAATCTTCCACTCCCACTGCGGCCAGTGAATTTAAATCGGCACTTAAACTGCAGATGGCAGCAGATATCAATGCAGCTACAATGAAACCAACTACACCAATGGGTAACTGTGTCATAATAAAATGAGGGAATGCAGCTTCAGCTTTCATTCCTTCAGGCAAGCCCTGTTGTTGATAGAAAACAAATAAGGCTGTACCAATAAACATAAACATCGTCCAGATGGGAACGGTTAATAAAATACCAATGAAAGATGCTTTGATGGCCGACTTATCTGTTTTGGCAGTGAGGTATCGTTGAACAACTGTTTGATCGGTTCCGTATTTCTGAATGGCATAAAATGATCCGTTGATGATCATTACAATTAAAGTGAGTCTTGTAAAATCAATATCGTAAGGCCCAAATCCTGCACGTCCATTTTCTGTTGCCACTTTGATTGCTTCAGGAACTCCTCCCTTAATAGAGAACAACAATACGCCTAAACAAATAATTCCGCTTGCAAATAACATGAATCCCTGGAATACATCGAGCCAGATAACAGCCTGCATGCCGCCTTTGAGATTTACAATGATGAGAATAAAACCAACTGCAAGAAGAATGATGAAGGGATTGATATTGGTCATGCTGTTAATAGCTACAGCAATTAAAAACAATACAGTTCCCATTCCTGCAAACTGCCGCAGAATAAATGAAGATGAACTGTAGTAACGGGCAAAGCCGCCAAAACGTTTTTCAAAATATTCATAGGTACTCAGCCCGATAACTTTCCTGAATAAAGGGACAATGAACCAGATGGTTCCCAATAATACTACCGGCACCATCAATCCCTGTACAAGTAATATCCAGTTGCTCGTAAATCCCTGTGCAGGATAGCCGAGAAATGTAACACTGCTGATAAGTGTGGAGAGTAAGGATAAACCCAAAGCCCAAGACGGAAAATTTCCCTTCGACAGAAAATAATTTTCAGTAGTTGTTTGTTTATTGGCAAACCTGAAGCCGAGGTACAAAGTAATACCCAACACGAAAAGTATAATACAGTAATCTATGACATGCAAATGATTCATTGGTGGCCTCCCCAAACCCCTGCGAAGTAGGGGCTTAAGACCCTGATAAATCAAGGCCGTTTTTAAATGGTGAATAATCGTTTTATTTCCTCAGGCAATTCGTAACTGCCGGGTTTTACAGTGATCAGTAAGTCATTAGCTTTCATCCTTACCACACCACGTTGCAACTCGTTCACAGGTGAAAGCTGTTTGATCTTTATTTCTTCCAGTATTGCGGCGGCAGTTGAACCTCCTTCAATAAAAATTTCTTTTACATCTTCTCTTTCCACAATTTCTTTGACTGCTTTTGCCATTGCGGTTCTTAATTCCAGTGCTGAAATGTTTGAATCAGCAATTGCAAGAACAGCTTTGCCTTTTTCTTTTATTACGCCGCAGGTTTTCTTCAGCCATTCTTCATTGATTTCATCCGGCATATAGGAAACACAGCCCAGCTCTTTACTGATTCTGCTGATGAATTCTTTTCTATCATTAAACGCTGTACCGCAAACATATAAAAGCGGCTTTTGTAAAATCGCTTTCTCCTGTAAACGAACAGCATACCTGTTATTCAGAATACCTGTAAAGAAATCACCTGCTCCTGCTAAAACAAAAGACTGATCAGTAATTGATGCCCACCGCTTCACATGATCAACAGTAACAGCTTCTCCAACAATGATTCCCTGGTCAGGCAGAAAGTCAGAATACTTCAACACTTTCACACTATCATCATTCAGAATTTTCTTTATAAAAGAACTGCTTACCGGAAATTCAGGATCATTCACAAACCCGGTTTCAGTAATTCTTTTACCATCAATAAAATATTCACCGTTATTAATTGTTCGTCCAAGTGATGGGTTGGCGGGCAGAACAATTGCTTTTGCCTTACCTGATAATTGCATCTGCACCTTCAGTTCTTCCAGCACATAACCACGCAAAACCGAATCAATCTTTTTATAAATGAATTCCGGTTTTAATTCCAAAAGTCGCTTCAATGTATCCGCAGTAATTTCAAGAGCAGCTTCTTTTTTCAATGAACGACTGTCGGTTGATACAATCAATACATCTGCATCGGTTGCAACTACTTCACCGGTGTACAATTCCACTTTCAGTCCGTAACGCAGACTGATGCCGGCCAATTCAGCCGCCCCGGTAAAATCATCTGCAACAACTGCTATCATATGATGAGTGATCAGTGATGAGAAATGAGTGAGCTACTCATTACTCATCATTCATTATTTGTGTTTACTTAGCTGCACCGCACTTTCAATAGCAAAGATCATCGCATCAGGACTGGCAATTCCCCTTCCTGCAATTTCAAACGCAGTTCCATGATCAACAGATGTACGGATGATCGGCAGACCCAAAGTAATGTTCACGCCTTTCACACTGTCCATCTGTTGTTTTTCTGCATTCCATTTAAAACCTGCCAGTTTAAAAGGAATATGTCCCTGGTCATGATACATGGCAACCACACCACCATATGCTCCCATTGCTGCTTTTGCAAACATGGTATCGGGAGGAACAGGCCCTTCCACATCATAACCTAACCGTTTTGCTTCCAGTACTGCCGGTAAAATTTCCTGGTCATCTTCAGTGCCAAACAAACCACTGTCACCTGCATGCGGATTTAATCCCGCCACACCTATTTTCAAATTTGTTTTTCCCAACCGTTTCAATCCATCAACAATCAGTTCAATCACCTGCACAATGCGTTCTTTCTTTACCAGATCACAGGCTTGTCGAAGCGATACATGCGTACTTACATGAATTACATTGATATGATCTTCCACCAGCAGCATGGCATATTTCTTTGTGCCGGTATAATGCGCATAAATTTCTGTATGACCTGCATAATGATGACCGGCCTCATTAATAGATTTTTTATTGATGGGGCCAGTAACCGTTCCATCCACTTCTTTTGCCAAAGCCAGCTCAATGGCTTTCTTCACGGCCTGAAAAGAAGCTTCGCCGCACATGGCATTGATTTTTCCAAACTCCAGTTTATTGATATCAGTAATGCCCAGATCAAACACATCAATGGTTCCCAATTCAAATTTTGCATCAGTCACTTTTGCCACAGCATTTACTTTTGCATTCAGCTTCAGTAAATCAATGATCTGCTGAAATACAACTGCATCACCTACAAGAAGCGGTTTGCATATTTCATGAATCTCTTTTCGCAGCAATGCTTTCACAGCAATCTCAGGCCCGATGCTTGCAGGATCGCCCATTGTTATTGCTAAAACCGGTTTGCTCATTTTTCAAATGTTTAAACAAACCCCGACAGCGGTTGAAAACCCTGTCGGCGGTTTGAAGTTGTTGTTTGTTCTATTGAAACAACCGCCGTCGGAACTTTAGCCACCGACGGGGTTTCGCAATTCTAAAAATGCTTTTATTAATTTATTTTCTTCATAAAAACTCAATGATTGTAACGGCGGCATTACTGTTGATTCACACAAACCTTTATACTTCATCAATACTTTCACTGCCCACAAACTTTCACCCAATGTTTTTCCGCCCTGGTATAAGTTTCCATACGTATCACTCAGGCGCTGCATCTCATATGCTTTTGCGTGGTCACCCTGTTCAACTGCCTGTAACATCACATCATAAATATCAGGCATAAGATTTCCTGTACTGGGAATCAATCCATCGCTTCCACCAATCAGGGCATCTGCTGATTTAGCAGCCCATCCGAGAAAATGACCAAAGTCTTCCCTGTCTTTCCATAACTCCAGTGATTTTTGCAAACGCTCATCGCTGCGTTCTGAATCTTTGGTGGCAATGATATTCGGATGATGACTTAATTCATCAATCAGCTGCAACGGAATACTCATATGCGTTGTTGCCGGAATATTATAAATGATCATTGGCAGCGGAACAGCATCTGCCAATTCTTCGAAATATTTTTTCATCTGCGTTTCTGTCAACAAATAATACGAAGGAAGTGTTGCAGCGACTGCATCCACTCCATGATCAGCACAGAATTTTGCAAACTCAACAGACTCATTCAATACATTCGATGAAATCCCTGCATATAAAACAGAGCCGGGCTTTTTATTTTTTTCTGCTGCCTTTACATATTCTTCTTTAACCAAAGCCGGCAACGATGCAGATTCACCTGTAGTTCCAAATATAAAAGGAGAAATACTATGCTGATAAAACTGGTTGAATATTTTTTCCACCGCTGCTTCATCAATTTTAAATGATGCAGTTAAAGGAGTAACAGCAGGGACAATGATGCCTTTAAATTTTTTATTCTTCTTCATTAAAATGCTGATTTAAAAATGGCGGTTGCTCCCTGCTCATTAATCTCTCTGGGATTATTTTTCAGCAGTCGTTGAATTTTTAAAGCTTCGGTAACCAACTGTGGGATGGCTTCTTCCTTCACTCCTACCTCTTTTAAACTTGCAGGAATACCACAGGCCGCATTCAATTCTTTTATTTTCGCAACACCTGCTTTTGCAGTTGCCCAAACATCATCTTCTCTTTTACAACCAAGTGCAACAGCAACATCTGCATACCTGTCTGCTGCTGAAACTATGTTATACTCCATCACATAAGGCAGCAGTAATGCATTCGATAAACCATGCGGCAAATGATACATACTTCCCAATGGATAAGACAATGCATGCACACCAGCCGTGTTTACAGGGCCCAGACAAAATCCACCAAGCAAACTGCCCATAGCAACTTTCTCCCTTGCTTCAATATTATTTCCATCATTTACCGCAGTTACAATATTAGCTGCAATCAAACGCATGCCTTCATAAGCATACATATCAATAAAAGGCTGAGCAAATTTATTGGTGTATGCTTCGAGACAATGAGTCAATGCATCCATTCCTGTTGCAGCAGTAATGGAAGGTGGAACGGAAACACTAAGCAAAGGATCAACATACACAATATCCGGAACAAGATATGGGCTGATGATTCCTTTCTTCTGATTATCGGTATCATCTACCAGTATTGCATTGGGGGATACTTCACTTCCCGTGCCCGATGTTGCAGGCACACAAATGAGTTTCTTTTTTCTTCCTTTGAGTAAACCGATACCTACATAATCTCTTAACTGCTGTTTGTTTCCCAGTTGTGCTGCCACAAGCTTTGCAATATCCAGTACACTTCCGCCACCAATACCAATCACCACATCAGGATTAAACGGTGTAACTTTTTTCATCAGCTGTTCAAAATCACTGAAGGATGGCTCTGCAACAATCGAGGTATCAATCACTACTTCTATCTTACTTTCTTTAAGTGTATTAACAAATGATTCAATTGCTGAACGCAGCGGCTCAATTGTACCGATAAAAACATTTGCCGGCTTCAGTTCTTTCACGTCTTCTGCCAGTTGCTGTAATGTTCCATTACCAAACACCAGTTTGCCGGGAAAAAATATCTTTAACGGAAGTTGTGCCATACCAATCATTTAAAAAATATTTTCAGGATGATTTCCTAAACCAACAACAGAAGGAATATCCACCTGCTGAATCTGTAATTTTTCACACCAATGCTGAAAGCGATCATAAATATCATCGAGTGTCTTGCGCTGATCAGGCGTTAATTTGGTTGCCACTGCACGACTGATAGTACGCACAGGCAATCCACGTTTCTGTAAAAAATATTTCGGACTCATGGGATATGCAATATGAATTAGCGGATCAACCTTTGTCAATTCTTCCTGCAGCCATTTTACTTCTTCCTGCTTTTCAGGATTGTTGGCATTGTTCACCATCCACACCATTACTTCAGGATAAAAATTACCGGAGATCGATGACATTCCCTTCGCTCCCATCTGTACGCTGTACATCGCATTCGGCGTATGCGCATCATAGAACTCAAGTTCATTACCGCTTTCTTTCAGGATATCCAGTTTAGCTCTTACATTTTCATGTGTGATGGATGTGTCCTTATGATAAATTAACCTGTTGGCTGAAAGTAAGGATCTGAATGTATCTGCACCAATAATGCGTTTATACGGTGCCGGGCATTCATACATTCCCAGTGGAATATTACCTGTAAGCTGAAACATCTGTTCAAAATTCCTGAGCAATAATGCATCACTGTCTTCTTCCTTGGCAAAATGACCTGTGATCATGATGGCTGCATCAATACCTGTATCAAATATTTTTTTTGTGAACTCTGCTTTATCAGCAATCGTTAATCCAAACGATCCTGTTGCAACAATCGGTACACGGCCGTTTACCCTTTTCACTACATGACTGGTTAATTCAATCCGCTCATCTTCTGTAATACTGAACATTTCGCTGCTGAGACAATTGGCGAAAAATCCTTTTACACCGGCAGCGATATAAAACTCGATCAATATACTTACAGCATCCAGATCAACCTCAGCTTTCAGGTTGAAAGGAGTAATCATTACCGGAACAAACTTCTTTTCTTCACTTTTCATAATTTCATTTATTATAGCAAGTTTACTATTCAACTGTATTAACTAGTGTACCAATTCCTTCAATGGAGATTTTCACAACATCTCCACTTTGTAACGTAAAATCATTCCCGGGTACAACGCAGGTTCCTGTCATGAGGTAACAACCAACCGGGTAACTTGATTCACGAAATAAAAATCCAACCAGCTCTGTATGTGTTCTTTTCATTCTGTCAATCGTTGTACTTCCTTCAAACACATTTTGTCCGTTTCGTTCAATCAGCATGGCAATTTCAGTAAGAGGAGAAATTGGATGTTCCGTTACCAAAATACATGGCCCAACCGCTGCACTTCCATCATACATTTTTGCCTGTGGCAGGTACAATGGATTTTCACCTTCAATACTACGACTGCTCATGTCGTTACCAATGGAATATCCAACTATTCTGCTGGAAGATGTTATTACCAGGGTCAGTTCGGGTTCGGGAACATTCCATGTACTGTCTTTTCGTATCCTTACCTGCTGGCCAGAACCAACAACCCTTGAAGCAGTTGATTTAAAAAACAGTTCTGGTCTTTCAGCATCATACACTTTATCATAAAAAGTTGCACCACCGCTTTCCTTGCTTTCTTCCATCCGTGCAGTCTTGCTTTTGAGATAAGTTACACCGGCTGCCCATACTTCCTGTGTACCGATTGGTGCAGATAGAGTTTGCTGCTGCAACCATTTTTCATCGCCCGATGGTTGCAGTGATAAAAGACTGTTTTGCAGAAATGAAAACAAATCATCCCGATTGATCAGTGTATCCCAGTTTGTTTGAGGCAACAGGTAGCAGCTTCCGTTTTCTTCAACAATAATTCCTGTTGCAGTTTTATATAATTTCATTCAGTTTGTTTTTTAACGGTTGAGTTATTGTAAATGAACATCTCCGCAGAAATGTACATTCAATCCAAGTTCAGCTAATGCTGCAGCTTTTATTCTGCATGCTTTATGAGCAGTTGTTTCATCGGGCACATATACCACATGAATATGATTTGCCTTATGCCTTGCCATCATCTGGTTCTGACTGACTCCTTTAATGACTCCATGCATGATGGGCCACTGCGTTGTTGTTTCATTCCAGCGCCGTTGTGTTTCCGCTTCCGGCAAATCAACTACTTCTCCAACTCCAAGATCGCAATGCAGCTCATCTTCCACCAGGTAGATCCTGCTCACACAATTGAGCCGGGGTTGCTGTTTCCTTTCAATGTACCTCCACCTTTCGGAAAAAACATGGGTGGCTGACGTTCACTGCTTGCACTCTTATATCCATTGGGGAAATGTGCAGCGGGTACTGCCCCCGAAATTAAAAATACCCAAACAAACGCATCAATGATTTCATCTTTGTATTGCTGTCCCCAACGCAAATCATGCAAAGTATTTTCGCCACTCATACCAAGTTCATTCCATAAACGATAAGTGAGCAAAGCATCTAAACCGGCACATTCATCCACTTCATTGAAATGCGGAATGGCTTTACCTGCAAACAATTCCTTTCCATTTGCATCAAATACAGGGGGACGTTCAGTATTATTCAACAGTCCTTCCACCAGGTCGCTTGCTGCACAAATATCTTTCAACCCCTGTTGGTATTGAATACCAATTGTTGCACATCCAAACCAATCTGCCAAACGAACTGCTGCTATGTACATTTTGCATTGCTCCAGTGTTTGTTCTTTTGTTAATTCAGTTGCATAATCAGTGCCCCAGTTAAATTTCATTCCTTTGTCAAGTAACCATTTCAATACTGTATCTGCTTCTTCGTCTTTTACAGTTAACATCTCTGCATACAAAGCACTCTGGCTGAGACGTTCTTTAAACACACCGGTTTTATGCAGTACAGAATCAGGAACGATGGCATTATACATACCCATACAACCTTCATCAAACACGCCCATGATGGCTTTGTTCTTTCTGAATGTTTTGGCGAAAGAACGTCCTGTTTCCTCTTCCTGCAACGGAATTTTTACAAGATCGAATTTTTTTACATGACTGCAATCGTGTTTGATCTTTCCTGTATTCAGCCATTCTTTCAATCCGTTTAAAAAGAAATCATCATCAAAATTTTCACTCCATAATGTACTGTATGCAACTCCGGCTTTAGTTAGTGATCCATTCAGATTTAATAAACCCACCAGCCCGGGCCATTGCCCACTCCAGTTTGCAACCGTTAAGATGGGGCCATTGTGTGTTGTTAATCCTGCAAGTACATGGTGACTGTACTGCCATAAACTTTCCGCAACAATTAATGGGGCATCTTCATCAATACCGGCAAAAACTTCCATGCCCATTTTCTGTGAATCAATTAAACCATGTTGCTTTTCTGCATCATAAGCATGTGCCTTCTTTACTCTATATCCAAGTTTTGATAAAACAGCTGCAAGCTGTTGTTCCATTTGCTCCTGTGCTGGCCAGCAGGTAATATTTGCAGATGGTCTTGAATCGCCGCTTGCAACCAATGTAATTTGTTTTGATACTTCTTCCATATAAAATATTTTATGCTGATGGATGAGCAGTTGTGCTCCTTCTCAGTTTTGTTATAATTAAACCGGTTAAAAATATGGTGAGTGTTCCCACAACAATGATCATGTTTTTGTGTAAGGGGTTTCTCAGGAACGCATAGTTTCCTTCCAGTTTTCCCGAGAATGTCATCCACAGAATTACAATAATACCAATGATAACTGCGGTAACCGCTGCTGCGTTTTTTGTTTGGCGGCTGATGATCCCCAACAAAAACAAACCCAGCATACCACCTGCGAAAATGCCGCTCAACTCCCACCAGATATCTAACAGGCTTTTTGAACCGATCATTGCCAAACCTGTACACAAACCAATCACGCCAAAAGCAATGGTTGATACATGCAGCAGATACAGCTTTCGTTTATCCGTAATATCGGGTTTAAAATACTTCTGGTAAATATCAACGGTAAACACAGTTGCCGATGCATTCATGTTACTGCTGATGGTACTCATGGCAGCAGATAATAAGGCCGATACAATTAACCCAACCAAGCCTGTTGGAATATTATTCACCATGAAAAAAGGTAATACTTTATCGCCGTAATCAGCAGATGTTAAAGATGCAGCGAGTTGTTTTGCTTCGGCTGATGTTGCAGCAACACCTAACCGTTCAGCTGCTACCTGCAATTTCACCGGATCAATTAATCCGGGTTGTGTTTGATAAAAAGCATACAGTGCTGTACCTATCACAAAAAATAAAAAAGAAGCAGGCACATAAATCCATACACAAAGCCAGATTGATTTACTTGCCTGCTTTGATGTTTGTGCTGTATGATAACGCTGAATATAATTCTGATCCATCCCGAAATTATTCAGATTGATGAAAAACCCGTAAAACAGTACCACCCAAAATGTTGATTCAGTTAAGTTGGGAGATAAGCTTCCAAGACTTGTTTTATGATCTGCTTTCGCCACATCAATGATGGTAGTAAAACCGCCGGGGATTTCTTTCACCACTAAAAATAAAATCAGCAAAGCGCCCAATGTCTTAATGATGCCCTGCGCCACTTCTGTCCAGATCACTGCTTCAATACCTCCCAGCACAGTATAGATAATAATGCAGATGCCCATTACGATCATGATCGATTGCATACTGAAACCGGTGAGTGCCTGCAGACTTAATGCAATACCAAAAAAGATGGAACCCATACGTGCAAACTGCGTGAGCAAAAAACAAATCACTGTATATGTTCTGGCCCATGGCCCAAAACGTTTTTCTAAATGTGTGTAAGCTGATATTTCTCCTGTGTTGCGATAGAACGGCACAAAATATTTTGAAGCGATCCATGCAGCCATCGGCATCGATATACTGAATACAAATGCATTCCAGTTGCTGCCAAATGCTTTTCCCGGAACGCCTAAAAAAGTGTTGCTGCTTAAGAATGTTGCGTAGATGGAAAGACCAATTGCCCAACCGGGAATTTTTCCGGAAGCTTTGGTAAACTGGTCGCTGTTTTTATTCTTACGTGAAAAATACATGCCAACGCCAATCATTGCAAGCATATAAACGGCAATCACCGCAAGATCAATAAATGGCAAATTGTGCATCGTTATGGCCTCCCCAAACCCCTCCAAAAGAGGGGCTTTAAATCGACATTAGTAATAAGATCATCGTATAAATCAGGTCAATTATTGTTCATTCTTCAGCTTCGAAAAGCAATCCTCCCCCTTCGGGGAGTTAGAGGGGCTGTCCTAATCGTCAGATGTTTTTCCTTCATTTGCTTTCGCTCCCGGCCATTGCTTATTCACTATTTCTTTCAACTCCAGTTTGGCAGGATCAACAACAACATGTTTGATCCTTTCTCTCCGCCATGTATAAACAATATGCACCAACCCATCTTTTGTTTGTATCACTGATGGATATGAATACTGACTGATGGGCGAATCTTCCAGCACCAACGCTGCACTCCATACTTTTCCATCTTTGCTTATTGCAACATTCAACGGTGTTCGTGGGCCTTTTCCATTTACCCAGGATGAATTGGGCAACGTATGATTATACACCAGCAACTGTCTTCCATCTTTCAACGTTACGGCATCTGTCCCTGAGTTATTATTAGGCAATGCAGATGCTTTCATTTCACTCCAAGTTTTTCCGCCATCATTACTCCAGCTTTCATTGATGGTTGTATTTCGGCTGCGACATAAAATCTGCAATCGGCCGTCTTTGTATTTTAGAATGCTTGGCTGAATGGCTTGTAAAATTTTGGGATCATTGATCGCTTCTGTCTTTGTCCATGTTTTGCCAAAATCAGTTGTGAATTCAATATGCGCTTTCCATCCTGTTTTCTCCGTACTGCTCGGGCATAACAAAACACCATTAATCAGTTCAGGTTTATTTTTGATGGGCCCTAAAAATCCTTCGGGCAATGCTTCACGTTTACTCCATGTGTGCCCATTGTCTTTGCTGCGCATCATCCAGCCTGTCCATCCAGCAACATTGGGTCCTATTTTATAGAACAATAACAATTCACCATTAGGTGCATAAAACAATACAGGATTATAAGTTGAATAACGCAGTGTATCATTCATTACACCATCTGCAACTTTTGCAGGCTCTGTCCATTTACCATTCCTGAAATGACTTGTCCAGATGCATACATCTTTGTTTCCTTCTTTTGTACCACCAAACCAGGAAGCAATTAAACCTTCCGGTGTTTCTGCAATGGTAGCTGCATGACTTTCAGGAAAACTTGCCCGTTCGAAAATGAATTCGTCTTTTACAATTCCCTGTTTCCATTTTTTAGTTCGTACAAATTGATAACTGCCCGATGTAATTTCAAACACAGCGGCTCCTTTATCCATTTTGACAAACTTAATATCAGCATTATCTGTAACAGGCTTTCCGCTTTCAGTAATTTCATCTGCACTGTTAGATGGTATGTAAACTACAGCTTTTGTATTGGCAGGAATAGAAATACTCCATTCAAATTTACCAACGCTGTTCTTCCATTCGCTTTTTATGAGCCCATGCATACTTTTATAAGATGCTTTTACAAAATCAAGACCTGCCGGAACTGAAGGTTTCATGATTATTTTTTTGAACCCAACTTCTGTTTTATCACTGCGTATACCGGCAAGATTTTCGTAGTACCATATCAACAGATCACCCAGCATCATTACATGATTCTGGCTATTCATTCCGGGATCGGCAGTGTTGCCGTTCCATAATTCCCAAATTGTAGTAGCTCCGTTTGCTGCCATATACCCATAGCTCGGGTAAGTTGTGTTTGAAGCAAGTGTGTAAGCCAGTTCATTTTGATTGTATTCAGTTAAGCCTCTGAACAAATATTGGGTGCCAATTAAACCTGTGCTGATATGTCCCTTGCTTTCAATACGGATCTTAGTATAAATATTTGCAAACACTTTCTCTCTTAACGAATCAGGGCAAATACCAAAATACAATGGCAACAGGTTAGCAGTGATTGTATTATTTGAATAACATTGCTTTGCGGGGTTATAAAATTTATTCTGAAAAGCAATTCTTATTTTATCTGCCAATTCTTCATAAACCTTACCGTCAGCATCATTACCAGTAAGTTTTGCAAACCGCTGCATGTACGACAACAATTTAAAATAATAAGCAGATGCAATCAGTTTTCCATCAGTTAAACGGCTGCTGTCTTTCGCATGAATCAGTTTCAGGTCTTCCGGCGGAACGCACCAATCGGCAAACTTATCCTTTGTCATAATATCATCAACAAGATATTTATCCTTCATGTAGAATATCCACTTCTTCATTGAAGAATAGTGTTTCTTAACCGGAGTAATATCACCGAACTGATTATACAGGTGGTTGGTAATTGTGATGTATGCAGCGGGCCATGTAATATTATCAGAATAATAATTCCAAAAAGCAGGTGCAACATCGGGAATACTTCCTTCATTGGTTTGACTTTCTTCAATATCCTGCATCCATTTAGCATACAGTTTTGCATTATCAAAAAGATAGCCCTCACCCATTGCTCCAATTACACGGTCGCCCAGCCAGGGCTGTCGTTCGTTACGTTGCGGGCAATCAACCGGCATTCCTTTATAATTTGAAGCTATGCCCCACCAGGCATTTTTATGAACTGTATTTAATGTTGCATTGGACGACACAAAAGAACCTGTTGTTTCAAAAGCATCATACACCAGCTTGCCTTCAAAATTATTCAGTACAGGTGTACCCGGAAAACTGCTTACTTCAACATAACGGAAACCATTGTACACAAAAGATGGCTGCCAACCCTCTTTCCCTAAAGGAGAGTTGCCAAACGTGTAAACATTGGTCACTTTTGCATCTCTTAAATTTGCAACAAATATTTCGCCGTTCGTTTGTAAACTTTCTGCAAAACGAAGCGTTATCTTATCTCCTTTCTTTCCGTTAATGTTTTGCAGTTTGATCCAGCCTGCAAAATTCTGTCCCATATCAAGAATGTATTTCCCGCCTGCAGTTTTTTTGATAGAGACAGGTTTAATCGTCTGCATCACTTTCATCGGCTCACTCATCTGTGCCGCCATTTTTCCTTCAGGTGATTGTACTAACTCAGCTTGCATCCATTTGCTGTCGGAAAAGCCTGCATTCGTCCAGCCGGTAAATTCTTTTCGTGCATCATACTCCTCACCATCATATTCATTGTTGGTACGAATGGGGCCATCCACATTCAGCTTCCAGCTTTCATCGCTCACTACTGTTTTTGTTGTACCATCGGTGTATTCAATTTCAAGTTGCAGCAGGAGTTTAGGAAAACCGAATGTATTATGCTTATACGTTTTGTAGTTCTGACGCATGGTAAAGAAACGCCCATTACCAAGTACTGTTGCAATGGCATTGTTTCCTGCTTTGATCAGTGACGTTACATCATGTGTATTGCAGAAATAAGTTTTACGGTAGTCAGTTGGATTAGGTGCAAGCACCTGGTCGCCGATTTTTTTACCATTGATATATAATTCATACATACCCAAACCGGAGAGATAAACAGTTGCACGTTTAACAGCAGGTTTACTTATAAATTCTTTACGCAAATATCTTGCACTTAGTCTGCTCCATTGTGTAACACTATCCCATGCAGATGCCTTATCGTAACCGATCCATTTTGCTTTCCAGAGTTCTTTTGTAAGTCCAGTCGAGAAAAATGCGGTTTGTGTTGAAAGTGCCTGCCCTTTATTCGTTTGCACAATTACTTTCCAGAAATATTTCTTACCAGGCTGCAATGCTACTCCATTGTATTGCACATGTAACGATTGATTGCTGCTGATGATGCCGGAGTTCCATACATCGCCTTTATTCTGCTGCAGATTTTGTGTACTGCTGCTCACAAGGATTTGATAGCCTGTTTGCAAAACATTTCGCTGGTTGCTTTGTAATTGCCAGCTAAGCCTTGGTTGTTTTATATCAATGCCCTGAGGATTTGCCAGCATTTCGCAACGGAGATTACTGACGGTTACCTGGGCAAACAATTGCTGCATGCAAATGCTGAAAACAAGTATGGTTACAATCTTTTTCATTTTATTCTGCTGAGAAGTTAAAGTATAAATTGATGTGCAATGCCCTCACCGGATCTTTTTCGTAATCGTAGTAAATATTCTTCACGCCCATTGGCCCGGTTGTTTCATTGCGTTGATTTTTTGTACCTATGCTGCTGATGCCCTGCATGAATGAAATATCACCTGAAGGAAACAACGGTTCATAATTATGCCACTGATCTGTTTTCCATGCAGGAGTAAACAAGCGGAGAAACATTCCTTCCGTTTCACTCACTACTGTAAAACGGTTGTTCTTTGTAAAGAAATACCCACCGTAAAAATTGGAGTGGTATCCTTTGAACTCAGGATATATCCACGGTGCTTCCCCTGTTTCTGTATTGTTATAGGTTTTATTCCAGATGCCAAATGCATTTCCCTTTAAACGGTTTTTCCATACACGGTAAGGACCATCGCCCATATAGGTGACTGATTGAATTTCTTTTTCAGGAAATGAAAAGTTTATACCGGCGAAATTGCTGAAGTAAGCAGACGGAAAATAATTCACCTGTAACTGCACCCAACCTGAAGGATAAACAGTCCACTTTAGCGTGTTGTAACTTTCTTTCTGATTGAAAGAAGATTCCAACACAAGATTGTTCCCTTCTTTATACTGTTTGAATGATTTGAAATTATTCACTCCTTCCTGCAATACCGGACCATTGTTAAAGGGCAACTCGCCTTTTGCATTTTTCACTGAAACAAGCAGACCCTTGTTTTTATTGAATACAACTATCACATCTTTTACAGAAACGGTCAGTAATGAATCAGCTTCTGAAGAATTGATAGTGTTATTGCCTTCTTTCACAACCATTCTTTCACCAGTACGTTTCGGATTGCTGATCAAAAAACTCCTGGTAAATAATTCTCTTTTATAAAAATCTGTTGTGGTTACATACAGCACATCATAATCTTTCCAGTCAGTTGGCAGTTGTAACTGCAGTACACCTTTTTCGCCGGGTTTAATATCAGGTGAAGTTGCTGAACCTGTTTTTTCATCTACATTTCTCAAACCAAACTTCCGCAATTTCCAGCTGAAAGAACATTGGTTGATGTTGGTGAAATGATAACGGTTTTCAAGATTGAATGTGCCATCAAATGCATCTGTGATTTCTCTGCGTTCAAAATAAACCGGACTCCATACTTCCTTGATCGTATAAAAGCTTGCTTCCTTTTCATGATGCGGTCCCAGTATTCCATCAGCAGCACGATGTTTATCAGTATCTAAAGAATCATGCAGATCTTTCCGCACAACTGCATTATCAGCAAAGTCCCAGAGAAAACCACCTGCACTTAAAGGGTTATGCCACATCTTTTCCCAGTAATCTTCAATGCCAGCACCATGTCCGCCATCAAACCATCCATGCAGAAATTCTGTAGGCATTACAATTTCTTTTCCGTTTTCATAATTACCAATGCCGTAATTGTATTCACGGTAATGCTGCGTATCAAAACCGCCAAACAACTGCCATGGATGAACAACAGGCCGTTGCTGAATATCAAACTCCGTAAAATATTTATCGAGTTCTAAATTATGTCCGCCTTCATTTCCATTTGCCCAGAAGATGACAGAAGGATGATTCATATCATGATCAATCATTTCCTTCACAAGCTTCGAACCAACCTTTGTATCGTAATGACCATGCCAGCCGGTTAATTCATCCATCACAAACAAACCAAGTGAATCACACACATCGAGGAAATGATCATCAGGTGGATAATGACTCATCCTCACTGCATTCATGTTCATGTCCTTCATGAGTAATACATCTTCAATGCTGATCTGTTTGCTGGTAGTTCTTCCTGTCTCAGGACGAAATGCATGACGGTTGACACCTTTCATTTTCACTTTCACTCCGTTTATATAGATGCCATCACGTTGTTTTACTTCTACTGTGCGGAAACCAAATTTCTTTGAAACTTCATGCAGCAATTTATCCTTGCTATAAATTCGGAATATAGCTTTGTATAAATTTGGAAATTCAGATGACCATTGATCAATGTCTTTACAATCAACTTTAATTCCGCATTGACTACTGAACTCACTAACCTTTACCTCATTCTTCTTTATTACCTTATTGTTCAGATCAATTAATTCAACTGTTAAACCAGTTATGTAACCGTTGCCATTCGTCTGCAATTTTGCAGAAAAACTACCATCTGCTTTCGCATCTATTGCTACATGCTGTATGTGCTGCTGTGGCAACACCTCTAACCAAACCGGCCTGAAAATGCCACCAAATATCCAGAAGTCTGCTTTGCGTTCTGCTTCATTCACGGATTGATTGGATGAGTGTTTAGCAACTGTTACTTCAAGTAAATTTTCTTTTCCATAATTCAACAGTTTAGAAACATCGTACTTGAAAGCATAGAAAGCACCTTGATGTACTTCACCTGCAGACTTGCCATTTACTTTTACTTCTGCATCCGTCATCACACCTTCAAACACAAGATTGATGACTTTACCTTTCCAGTTTGCAGGTACATGGAAACGATGTTTGTACAATCCTTTTTCTTTTCCACGTACACTGTCTTTTGCAAAACCATAATAATATTTACCAAAGCCTTGTAATTCCCAGCAACTCGGCACAGCGATCGTTGTCCATTTGTTGGCATTCATACCCCCGGTGCAAAAGAAATCCCATTGCACTGTTTGATCGCTGCCTGTTCCGGAGAGATAAACTTTTTCTGTTTGTTGCGAGTAAGAAAACAAAGGGACAAAGAGAACCACGGAGACACAAAGAACACAGAGATGCACAAAGGGTTTTCTTTGTGCTACTTTCTGTCTTTCTGTCTTTGTGGCAAATAAACCAATCATAATTTTTCTGTAATTTTTTCAAGCTTCAACGACGAAGCCACCTTCTTTCCATTCACCCACACACTCAAGCCTTTACCCTTTTTGTATCTCAACCCGTCTTTATCCCAAATGATGGTAACGATCTTTCCATGATACAACACATTATCCAAACAGAACCAATTCCACTTTCCTTCCGGCACTAATGGATTTACTTCAATTGTATTATCTGCTCTTGGTCGTAATCCAACCAGTCCACTAATGATGAGATCATTAAAGGTTGAATGATTATAATAACGACTGCGTTCTTCATCCCCCTTCAACCAGAAACCTGTTTTCTCATCGAGGTATTCGCCAATATACGGACGACCACGATAGTATTGTGATTCAACATACGTATTTAATAAGTTGAAATAATTACTATCAGCGACATAATCCTGATTGTAATTATTCAGCAAGTTGGCCATACCTGTTAATGTTTGAGCAGTTGCAAACGGCCATACGGCGCCATCCCATTCGCATTTGCAGCAGCCATGTGTACGGAATTCAGGATGACTGCGATCTGCAGTAGTGATACCGAATGGTGCACAGAACGTTTTGGTGTCCATCAAACTTTTCCATGCAACATTGTAAGTATTGTCTGGCATATTGAAATACCAGGGAATAAACCCGATTTCTTCTTTTACATTCGAGAGTGTATCGCCTTTTTCTTTTTTTACTTCAAAGAACTGATGCTGCGGATGCCAGAGCAGTTGTTGTGAAAACTGCTTGATGGAATCTGCTTTGCGATTGTACAATGCAGCTGCATCTTTTTCATTACTGATTTGTGCAATTGCCGATAATGCTTTTGCATTACCAAACATATATCCATTGATCGATGGACGTGGATTCTTTTCAGTTCTGCTACCACTGATCGTTTCTTCCATGGCATCACGTACATCAAATTGCCAGAACAAACCATTCGCTGCTTTCTTTTCCTGTTCCCATGCTGCATAATCTTCTTTTAGATCCGGTAGCATGTTTACTAAAAACTGTTTATCGACATTTACGAGGTACCGATTATAGATCGCATCAATATTCCAGCTGCTGTAAAACCGTAATTTCTTTAATGGCTTGCCTTCATTTGCCCGATACCATACATGCAGGTTGTTATCCATATAGGTTTTATCATGCAACCATCTTGATTCGTAAATATGATGACCAAGTCCGCTGGAGATAAGGTTGTATTTATCGGCATAGCTTCGCTGGATCAAAAACTCGGTAAACACAAATCCTTTTTCTGTTTTCTTGATATGCTTTCGCAAGGTCCACCAGCGGTAATAAAAGATCTCTTCAAAATTTTGTTGCGGACATTCAAACAAGGGAATGTTTTTCTTCATCCACTCCCAGCTTTTTGTATTAGGGATAGCCTGTTCAATATTCGGCTCTTCCATTTTGTTGAAATAATCGACATAGTGTTTGAACTGATCCTGTTTTAAAACAAGCGGTTTTAGTTGAGCAGAAGCATTGAACCACAAAGACACGGAGAGCACAAAGAAACACAAAGGCTTCGTGAAGCTTTGAGCCTTTGCGCCTTCGTGGTTCAAATAAAACTTACATATCCTTACTATCTTACTCATCACAGACTATCTTGTTTTAACTGAATGAATATAATAAACCGCTTCTTTCGACTTTGAATTTGCATTCGGCAAATCATAATCCTGATCAGTTGGTGTATCAGCATTTGGAAAACGACGAACCTCTCCTGTTCTGAACAATAACCGTTCTACCGATTCAACAGGCTGGAAAAACAGATTCAGATTCGGTTTGCCATTATTGATCGTAACGGTATAGAAACGGGTTGTTGTGTTCAGTTCAATTTTGATATTTAGTTGCTCGCCTGCATTGTATTTACCAAGACTCTTATTTCGATAGCCTTGTTTAGTTAAAATACTTCCGGTTGAATCGAGCATCAACCGAAGCGTAGCTGTTCCTTTTTTATCGAGCAATTCAATTTCAAGATTACCTGTATTTGTCTGTTGTGCAGTTACAGTAAACTCAACAACCAGTTGTTTTGATTCCGGAAAAATGCGTTCGGCTTTTGCATAGTCAAACGGATCACTGTCGTGCAACGCAATTACTTTTTGATTATTGATCGTTTCTGCGTTCACCCTGCACCAAAGCGGACTGTAAATATTCCATTCATTCAGTTCTTTGCCTGCAGTCATGTTGTTGAACACATCATTTACATGTCCTGTTACTTTATTTTTTATAGGAACAGGAACCCGGCTCACCCACATATCTTCTTTATTCATGCTATAGGTCACCCACATATTATTATCAGCAGGTTTACCATCCATTTCCTGGATACCACGTACATACTGCGGCCCATAACTTTTATAAGCACCACCGTAACGCATAGAAGTGATCTCTCCATTTACAAGCAGCAGGTTTTTATACTTCAATCCGTCATCACTCACGCTAACGGCCAAAGGCCAGCGAAATTCAGAAGGATTGTACACCGTTGCATATTTTCCATCGCTGGTTCTCTGTCCCCAAATCTTCGCATTGGAGTTGACAAAGCCCGGTGCTCTCGTTGGATTGTATTGCCATGTTTTCCCTTCGTCCTTTGAAATACTTGTGAGTGCAGACTTCCAAAGCCCCACTACATTTCCATTTTGCAAATGATAATAGTTGAATGCTTTAAAATCTTTTTGCAAAGGAATTAACGGATCATTGCGATCACCTTCTTCCACCGTTTGCATCATTAACAAAGGCGTATTCAGAATTTCATCGCAGGCTGCAACAAAGCCTTTGTCTTTTGATGATTTGTAAAAAGGATAGTTGGTATTCTTTTCGCTGAAGGAATGATTATATCGCAGAAAATGAATAGGTCCGAATGATCCATCTGCTTTTATTTCCCTGATCACACGACCAACTCCGTTACCATCATTAGGGTCATCTTTCTGCCCCAATGCAATTCCATAAAAGGCCAATGCAAATAATCGTTTTGATTTGGATGTATAAAAACCAAATCGTTGATGCATGACTGCATAACTATTCTTTGCCGTATCAGTCTTTCCTTCTTTTACAAATCCATCCGGAATTTTGTAGGGAGGAAATATCACAACAGGATAAGTCCAGTTGTAACCATCTTTTGATGTTTGCAATAATGTTTGTCCCGGAGGAATATGCTCGCCAACAGGATCGCTTAAGTATTCAAGATAAAACGTATTATTCCAGTAAGCCAGCATCGGTGCATGGTTGTATGTCCATGAAGCTGCACCTGTATCTGCACGGTTGGTACGTATGGTTTGAATATTATGCACACCAACTGCAGGCGATAACTGTCCGTGATGATAATCAACGTTGGATAAAGTTGTTCCCGTGTAACGAACAGTATCCTGGGCAAGAATAGCCCCATCCCCTAAAGGGGTGAAGAAAACAATTACTCCAGCCAGTATGTATCTACAAATCAATTTCATTATTTCTTTATTTTCTTTAACCGCTTACGGGGTTTGCAACCGCCGTCAGGGTTTCAACAATCTTTTAATAACCTTTTTCTTTACCGGTACAATTGTTCCGTGTTTATGTCCTTCCGGAACTTTTACCTTTGTTGTTACGTTTTCAAAATTCACAAAATCCTTCGTTGCTGATGCTTCATAAATTTTCTTTCGGTATGAATCATAATAGATCAGCCACTCATCTTTCAGTTTTACAACAGCTGGCCCTTCTGTAAAATTATCGGAGAAGGGTTTTGAAATATTCGTCCACGGACCAAGTGCTGTTGTGCCGAATGCCACTTTAATATTCCGTTCAGGTCTTGTATTATCTTTCAACACCAGCACATAATCATCTTTCTTCCGTTTTACGATCACGGCATCAATAACACTGAACTTTGGATCAATAAATAGTTTCGTATCAGTGAATGTTTTAAAATCAGGCGTTGTGGTTACATACATGCGGTGATTGTTGCTGTCTTCTTCAATACCACGTTCAAATCTTCCCGGTATGCAACTTGCCCAAATGATGATGTATCGCTTTTCTTCATCATCATAAAACAATTCAGGCGCCCATGTATTAACAGCGGTTGGTTCATTCTTCATCACCGGAATAAATTGCTGCTCACTCCAGTTGAAAAGATCTTTCGATGAAGCATAACCAAAACCAAGATCACCACGCCAACTGCTTGTCCATACCAAATGAAAAGTACCATCAGGTCCCTGCACCATCGATGGATCACGCATCACTTTCTGGTTACCTACTTTCGGTTGTAAAAGAACTGTATCAAGATCTGTCCAATTTCTGCCATCATAACTGTACAACATTCGTAAACCTTCATTCGCAGGTTCATGAAAGGAAGTAAACAGGTATGCTTTACTTGAACATGAAGCAAGCAAAATGAATAATGAGCAATGAATAATGAGTGACTTCAAACGCATGCTTATTATTTTTCCAAGATCAATACCCAATCATTTCCATCCTTCTGTTCTCCCGGAGGATTGAAACTTTTGATTGATTCATTTTTGTATCCTCCAATCGGTTGTTGTTTGCCAGTTGCCGGGTTAAACCAACTTGCTTTCTTAGGTACAAACTTCAGTTTCGATATATCAATTTTAAATTCTCTTCCGTTGTACACATAAAACATGGCATAACTGCTTCCTCTTGTTGCAGCTACACGATTATAACGTTCGCCACTATCCATAACTGCATTCTGTGCAGGTATACGATCAAAATAAGATTTACTCAACATGAGTTTTTTCAAATGAACCATTTGTGTTGCGCCAGGCGAAAGCAATGCCTGTCTCCAATTCATTCGTACACCATAATTCGCTGTCCAATCGCCCATTTTATTGAACTGCATGGTTGAATTTTCGCCATAAGTAAAACCTGCACCACCGGCAAACACACTCCAGTATGCATAACGACGGAGATCGGCATCCGTCCAACGTGGTTGCAAACTATCATGCAAGCCATGTGGAATATTTTCATAAGAAGGTTCAGCATCGAATGTTGGCTTCACCGGTTTCAGTTTATAATCAACATCAACGAACTTCCAGTTGTCTTCACCATAGTGATTTGTTTCATTGCTGCTGGTATCCTGCGTATAATCTTTATGCCCGCTTTGAAACATATTGAAATCTAACCAGGCTTCATTATGAAACCAATCACTTGAAGATGTTCTCCCACGTGGATGATAAGTGAGCAAATGCTTTGGATCTATTTTTTTTAAGGTTGGCCCGATCACTTTCCACACATCCATTCCCTCCGTTCCTTTTACATCACCACCGTTAAGCCAAATGATATTTGTTTTGTTTTTATATCGATTCGCTAAAAACTTTGCATACGCTTCGCCTTGTTGTGCATTTACTTTTCCGCCTTTTACATTACTGCCCCACACAGGTACCATCGCCATATAAATACCACGCTTTGCTGCTTCGTTCACAACGAAATCAACATGATCCCAGTAGTCGTATGCAGTAGTATCGGCAAAATTATTTCCCGGAGTAACATTTGGTTTCGATGCATCTTCATTAATCAAGGCATGGTCGCCATACACATTCTTAGTATTGTTCATATCATGCAGCACCATTACTTGCACCACATTAAAACCTTGTTGTTTTCTTGTTTCGAGATAATGCACAGCATCTTCACGACTGCATTTTACAAACAGCAACCAACCGGTATCACCGATCCAGAAAAATGGTTTACCATCAGCTGTTTGAAAGAATCGTTTGTTGGCAGACACTTTTAATTGTTGCATTTGTGCCTGTGAAAACAGGACCATCAATAACATTGCGATCGTAAACTTTTTTTTCATTTTTTGTTTATCACCTTTTTAATCACGGTCAACATCGTTGTGTCACTCACTTGTACGTCCCTATTTCTATTCGGCTTTCACCAAGCGCCCCTACGGGCCGCTAACAACTTCCGTCTCAAGTACTACCAACGAAATGTTCCTACGGAACAAATGCATGATTCATCATTAAAACAATTTATCAACTCGTCCAACGAGGACGTCTGACGAAAACAACATCTTCTATCTTCGTTCCAGTTTTCTTGTTTCTGTATTATAAATAATGCTGCTCTTGCCATCGCTCAGAATATATTCGTTGGCGTTGCTTGATGCAACGGGTTTCATACCAACTGCTGCTTGTAAAATTGCTGCATCAATATTGCCCGGTAATACGGGCAAACTGCCACCAGCCATAAATACCGCCATACCAAATTCAGGATAACCGTCGCCACTATACACAACTGCTTTGTTTGGAAACTTAGTTCTGTATTCTTTCACGGCTCTGTACACCTGCTCAAAACTTGTTTTCTTTGGCTTCAGCAAACGTGCATGTTGACGTGGAGCAAGATTTTGTCCGCCTTTTGGTTCGTAGGTTGTACCATCGGCTTGGTAATGCCAGTAACGAATATCAATGAGATCAACAACTGCTGCATAGGCAGGTATGGCTAAAATAGAATCCTGTACATCTTTTGTTACACTTAATCCAATGATGGGATGTTTACCTGTTTCCTTCTCCCATTCACGAATAACATCCAACCAGAATTTTACAAAATGAGTTGGACCTGTAAATTCTTCACCAATCAATTGTATCACTCCATTGTTGTCTTTGAAATTATTTAAACATTGACGGATATATTTTTTGTGCAGTTCCCTGCGAACAGGATTTGAAATGTCATAGAATTGCTCTGCATAAAAAATGCGTTTATCGCCTGCATAATTCACTGGTTCAACAAAACCTGTGTTATTGATATTGTTTGCTGTGCGCCAAGGGAAATCGGCATAGTGTGCGCCTGCTTCAATAATGTTGTGTTGAAAATAATTCTGATGAACGAGTAACAAACCATTCTGATCTGCGAGATCAGCAAATTGTCTTAATCGACTCCAGTAAAACAAATTGAACTTCGTGAGATCATATTTACTCAATCCATCCCATGCTAATTCCTTACCACTTCTTGCATAAGGCAATTCGTAAAACGGCGGCCATACTTCTCCATCCATTCTGCGGACACGTTGATGATCATCTCTTCTTCTATCATACCACAAACCATAGTTATGTTCAATGGCAATTGTGTTTGAAGTTTTCATTTCATTGACTACTTCGTTGAGATCATCAGTTAAACCTTTGCCCGAACGACCGGGAACAAAACGGCTGATATGCCATTTGGATTGTTGAATATCTTTTGCCTGTAAACCACCACTCCACCACTGTACGTTTGAACGTTTACCTGTAACCAATTCATCACCTCTTACTAAAACGCCGTTCTTAATTTGTAATATGGGTGCAAGTGTTAGTACAATTGGTTTTTTAATTCCGATCTGATCAATTGTCTTACTTCCCCACTATTCAGGGGATTTTATTTCGAACAGATGCTTGTGCGATCCATTCTTTTAATTGCATTCTTGGTTTAGAAGCTTCTTTTGTTAAAGCCATTGCAACTTCGACAGATGGACTACTACTTGCTTCTGTTGACACATCCATGATCTGTGCCTGTTGATCAATATTTTTATTCAGTCGTTCACGCAACTGTGCATAGTATAAACTTCTTGGCGTAATGGTATTGTTCGATTCGTTCCAGTAACCATCACCTGCGAACTGACTCCAGCTGCCGAAGGCCCAGTTTTGTGCTGTTGGTGGTTTGTAACAATCAATACGTGCAGCACTGCAGTTCCAGAATAAACTGTTGGCAGCACTCCAGCCTGCTCCATTTGCATCCTGCCAACGATTACCAAAACGTAAAGCGTTACCATCTACATTCACTACATCAAACAATACACCACTTGCCCAGCTGTCAATTGTGCCGCTGAAACTATAAGGTAAGATTGATTCACATTGCACAAATGCATTTGGACCGGGTGCGCAAAAACCAACTGCAAAATCATGATAGCCATACTCTGCATAGCAACGTTGAAATAATGTTTGCTGTCCGGTAGTTAAAAATGTGTACCGACGCTGACCTCCAATTTCAGAAACAGGAGATAACGAGATACAATCTTCAACAGTAATTCGTTTTGATGTTTCCAATATACTTACTGCACTTCCTGCAAAATGCTGAAAGTTGATTTGCCGTACCCAGCAGTCTTCTGCGTTTTCAATATTGATGGCGTTCCAGCGATGATCTTCATCTTTTAAATTTGTTTTATCATACGTGGAAATCAACTTGATATTTTCTACGCCGCAATTATTGATACGACCATCATTGTTATAAAAATAAATTGAAGCACCGCCATAAGTTGTATCGAGTGCTGTTGTAATGGGTGCATCAAAATAAACCGTATTGCCTTCGATTTTTGTAATTGTACGATCAAAGTATAGATCCCGTTCTCCAGGCTTCCAGCCTATAGCTGTAATACCGCCGCCAAAATGATCAGCACCAAGCAAGTTGATCCAGTTGGCTGTTGATGGGCGACGGATAATAATTTTATTAGAATGATCTTTTATATTGATCTGGTCTACATGAAAACTAATTGCATTTACCGGCACATAAGCGTCTGTGATCTTTAATCCAGTGAGTTCTTTCGAGAGGGTATTCTTTCCAACGATCTTGATCAACGCCAAACGTCCAGTTCCTGCACCAACAATTGTTGTTGCGTTGATGCCGCTGCCACGTAATACCACACCCGATGCAGTGATGCGCAATTGTCCAAACACTTCATAGGTTCCTTTCTGCAATAACACTGCACCACGAAAACCATTTGCATCAACCGGTAAAGAAGCAACATAATCCAATGCTGATTGAATGCGTAAGGTTGCATCGCCTGCTTTTACAGGTACAACAACTTTCACATCAACAGTTGGTATTGGCTGTTCAGAAGCTTTGTATCCGCAATAAGAAAAATCTGGAATGCGGTTGCCCAGTTCATCGCTGGAGTAAACGAGTTTGCCACGCTCACTGTATAAAGGAGGAACAGGCTTTACCTGCTTTTGCGCAGGTAAAGCCTGTTGTATAAATAAACTGCTTATAAGAAAAAGAAAACGATATACTCTTTTATTTTTCACTGTTTGCCGGTTGAATTTAAATACACGCTAAAGTTACTGTAAGGCCATTACTTACTAAAAGATACAAAACAGAACTTTATAACCGGTATTGATTATTTTTTAACCGTTGGTTTCACATTCTTAATGTCCACTACACTGTTGAGGTAGTTTTCAATATTGCTGTAGCCGTTCTTTGCCAGTTTACCTGCGTCGACAGCATTTTTCGGATTTAATCCGTTCTTTACTTCATAATCATCGGGTATACCATCATTATCACTGTCTGTATAAGGAGTTCCTTTGTATTCAGGATAACCACCTGCCTGTGAAGGATCTGTAATGATACCAATCTTATAAGAATCGATAGGCATACGACGATGTTTGAATTGCGTCTCAGGCAATTTTACATTCGGATCTACTTCAACTTTACCTGTTGTAACCTGTTTTACAATTCTTGTATCAACTGCATCACGCTTAGGCAATGTTGCACCAGCGTTTGCAAGCACATATGTTTTCGCTTCTTCGGCAGACAAAATTGTAATAGCTGCCATTGGTAACGGCTTCGGCCATTTCATACTTGCATCAAATTCAACTTTATCATTAGCGCCTTCTGTTTGTACTCCACCATTCCAGTTATCTTTTGTAACCGCAGGATAGCCTTCCACAATATTTCCATTTACGTAAGCACGACCATAATATTTATCCTTCAATTTGCTTCGTCCGCTTTCGGGTTTCAGAATGCGGTAAGCAATTGCCGTTTTTGGTGTAGCAGGTCCAGGTTTGAAATAGTTATTAATGATGTTGAATTGCGCTCTGTAATCACCCCCATCAATACTTCTGTGCACCCAGTTATAAATAACATTGTTTGCAAAATTGAATATGCCATTCCAACCTACCGATGGATTACGTCCTGTATTATTGGCCCAGAGATTACGCATGAACGTACAATTCTCTCCTCCCAATGTACTTCCGAATGAATGGTTCCGTGTATCAAGCGCTTCACCAAAAATGGAATTCTGAATTGTAATATTTACAGTGCCAAACTTGTCTTCAATTTTACCAGTACTGTCGTTATACATGTGACGGTACATACTCATGTTTTCATCTAAACCCCATGTTGCACTAACGTGATCGATCATGATATTACCGATCGGATTACCACCAATTGCATCATCTCTGCGGCCCACCCATGTTTCACCACGGCGGAAACGCATGTAACGAATGATGACATCATGTGTGTTGATCCACACACTTTCACCTGCAATACATACGCCATCGCCGGGAGCAGTTTGTCCTGCAATGGTGATATATGGTGCACGGATCATCAACGGAGATTTTAAACGGATGATACCCGCAACATTAAACACCACAATTCTTGCACCACCCTGTTCACAAGCCCAACGTAAACTGCCGGGGCCATCATCATTTATGTTCGTAACAACAATCACCTTACCGCCACGTCCGCCAAAGCTGTATTTACCACCGCCTTCAGCACCGGGAAATGCCGGAATATCCGATTGCGGTAATTCATCATAACGTGAAGCCCATGGAATATAAGGCTTACCTTCTTTAGCTTCTTTCTGAATAATGGGCCAGGCTACCTGCCAGGCAGAATCGGAATGTTTATTAGCTGCACGCATCAACGAATCAGATGCCTGCTGAACATCTTTGGGAATATCAGGATATTGTGCAAATGCAGTTCCTGCTGCTGCTAAACAAATAGCGACTGTGTAAATTCTTTTGCGAAGGAAATTCATGATTCTTATTTATATCTTATTATGACGACTTCTTTCACTGAAACCTGCTTTAATGAAAAGAGAAAGTGATAACACTTTCTCTTTCGCATATCGTGTTATTCTGAAACTTATTTCTGCACTTTTACGTCGACCTCGATAACTGTACCATTTGCAGGTAAGTCTCTGTTTACATAGCGGATTAAAATTGCTCCATACTTCCCTGCTGCTGTTTTAAATCCAATAACATTACTTCCCGATGTTGTACTTACGGTTGTAACTTTCGCTGCTGTTCCTGATGTCATATTATTTTTAATCAGGGTGTTAATTGCACCAGCAGATGTAAGACCAGTTACAAAGTTTACACTGGTTGCCATTTTCTTAAATACTGTTGCATTTTTCGTCCATGCACTTATGTCATAATAAGACAATTGTGCCTGTGCTCCGCTTAATGCATAGATGGTATGTTTATTAGCAGTGGTAGTATCAAAATAATAACCAAAGTCAATACTGGCAGAATTTGCCGCTCCTTCAGTATAGCTGTAAATTTTACCATCACTCGTTGAATAATAGCATTTATTGGTCTTATTCACTGTATCGGGTACCGCTAAAATCCTGTACGACCAAAAATAGAAATCCGGCTTAACAGTAACAGTAAACAGTTTATTTCCATCACCAAGGAACACTGCACTTTTATTACGGGCCAATATGCGGTAAGAAAAATTTCCGGGAATACTATCAGCACGATAGCCTTTGCTGGCAGAGAATGTATTCTTGCTGCCGGAAACATTGAAAGTATCAATTCTTACACCATTTTTCTGAATTTCCACATAGGTCATCGGTTCTTGCGATGTAACAGTAAAGTCAAAGAAGATACTGTCTTTCGGATTAACCTCTTTATCTGCCGTAACAGAAAAAGGATTGCTGTTTTTATACTCTACTGTTACTTTGTATGCGTCGATCGGTTCCCGTTTTTTTTCGCAGGCTGCAACAAACAGGAGTATCAAAACCGCTGCAGAAATATATTTGAACAATCTGAATGTCATAATATGATATTTAATTGTAGTTAAAGATTTTATTGTAATGGATCTAATGTGCTACCAGCCCATTCACTGGTTTGTGCCATTACATAACTCGCCTGGTTAAAGATGTTGGGTAATGGGTAGAAATAATACCTTTCGGGCATGCTGATTACATTAGAACCTTCCAGCGATGCAATTGTAACAGTGAACATAGCTGCATACACTGCAGGATTATTAAGATTTGCTGTGTCTCTTGGTTTTACACCAAACGCATCAGCCTTATCGAGATAAATTCTGCCAGCCGTTGTACCTGTACCTGCATAATAAGGAGGTTTTGGTACACACTTGAGCGATTGCCGTGTAGAAAGCAGGTACAGGTTTCTTGTACGGCGAAGATCCCAGTAACGCTTCCCTTCCATTGCAAACTCAACCTGGCGCTCTTTCAGAATCAGGTCACGCATACTTGCAACATCAGTTGCTACATCTAAACCATAATCAAATGAACCTTGTACTATACCTGCACGCTGGCGGATTTTTCGAACCAAATCTTTTGCTTCGGTTAAACGTCCCGTTTCGTTTGCACATTCTGCCAGGTTCATTACCAGTTCTGCAAAACGGAACTCTACCCAATCCATACCACTTCCACCGCCGGTATTACTGTTGTATAATGCCTGCGTTGCAGCTAAAGAAGGATTGGTTGTTTTTCTGCAATAAAAACCTGTTACAATAGTTGAAGCAGATTCGTCCAATACCCCTGTATAGTTCCATTGTTTGCGACCTACCTTATTACTCAGCGGCCATACAACGCCATTATAAGCAATCGACATGTCAAAACGGGGATCACGGTTTTGCCAGAACATGGTTGCATTATAACCGGACGATGCGTGTGTGATAGGCAATATATCTTTTGTTGTATATGCCTGCACCAAATTCAATGTTGGCTGATTGGAACCGCCGCCACCACCTTCGGAGAATGGACGAGTAATATATTCATTGTTTGTACCACGGCCGGGGCTGATTGATATGGCATCATGTTTACGAACCAGCATTGCCTCCGCATTATTTTCTGTAACAAAAATATTTGCATAGTTACTAAACAATAAATAACCGTTCGCTAAAGCAGTATCGTAAGCAGCTTTGTTTGCCTTGTAGGCATTTTCCCAACGATCGGCTATATTGGTTGGGTTAAACTGCGGGCTTGCCCAGTAGAGCAGAGCCTTTCCTTTGTACGCTAAAGCAGTGGCTTTTGTAATACGGCCAATGTTTGTGCTAGTCCATGAAGTGGGCAAAAAAGCTGCCGCTGAATCAAGATCTCTGGTAATGGCTGCAATACACTCGCTTGTCTTTGAACGGGGAACGTTCAGGTCCTCACCATTTAAATCCTGCGCTTTCAAAATAAGCGGCACACCACCATATAAAGAAACAAGACGGAAGTAAACAAATGCACGAAGGAAGAAGAATTGACCTTTTAAGGTATTCTTGGTTGCTTCGGGTAAATTACCGTCGTTTAAGCCTTCAATGGCAATATTACAACGCCTGATATCGAAATAACGGTTGGTGGTAATAGAAGTACCTGTGCCAATATCGGTAACAGAATTTTCCACAAGTGTACCATATAAAAATGCAGTATTTGCATTATTTAATTCATCTGATGTATTGTGGATACCACCCACTGTTGGCCATGTAGGAATAATGAGATCGTAACTTCTGTTAAGGAACAGGTTAACTGCACCTTCATCACTCCAGATTTTAGAATCAATACCATTCGGATCTACAATATTGAAGAAATCCTTTTTACATGCTGTTAAAGCCATCACCAGAAAAACTGCAGCAATTGCAAACTTTGATATTTTATTTTTTATGAACATAATTTTCAGTTTTAAGCAATCATTAAAGTGATACGTTTACACCAAGTGAAATTGAACGCAAGGTTGGATAGCTTGCAAAGTTGGATGTATAAGGATCCTTATATTTTAACGGGTTGACAATGTTCCAGAGATTTGTACCGGTTAAGAACGCTCTGAAATCGGGAATCTTTAATTTGTCGGCAATATGCTTCGGCAAAGAATAGGAAAGCACCATATTGTTTATGCGGCTTTGTGTACCGTTAACAGCACCGAAGGTTGAGTTTTCTCTGGCCAATGGCGCATCGGCACGTGGATATTTTGCATTGGGGTTTTCAGGTGTCCAATGATCTGTCCAGAAAGATGGCGCATTTTGAGTTGTGGTTGGAACCTTTCTTGCTTCACCATCATAAAACTGCTTGCCACCAACACGCAGGTTCATATTCATCTGCAGTTTAAATGATTTGTATGCTACTCCGAAAGTCATACCAAATGATACCACAGGTGTTGTGCGGTTGAACATGATGGTAACATCATTATCATCAATTCTGCCATCGCCATTAATATCTTCAAAATCCATAAAGCCTACCTGAGGTTTTGCGCCACCAATTAAATAGTTCGGATTTTTTGCCAGCAATGCATCTACTTCTGCCTGGGTGCGGAGAATTCCTTTTGTTATATAACCGGTATTGCTTCCATTATAAGTACGTGGATCACGACCAACAAGAATACCTAACTGGTTTGAACCATAAGTACCTAATTGAGTTTCGTTAAAGAAACCACGCAGTAACTGGCTGTTTGAGAATCCAAAGTTTACATCGGCAGTAAAGTTCCAGTCTTTTCTTAAAGTATTTTCTGTAACCAAAAGAAAATTCATGGCCCCAACTGATACTTTGACCATAATTGATAACTGCGGAACCCACACCCGCTGTTGGAGGCAATGCTGATGTTGGCAGTTGATCAAAACCATCGTAGTTATAACGGTGATAGAAATCATATGTGAAGTTCAACGAATTTTTTAACAGGTTCATATCAAAACCAATGTTAAACGTACGGGCTTTTTCCCAGGTAATATTCGGGTTAGGCCATATGCTTGGATCAAGACCATTCGTTACAGTTGTACCAAACAACATACCGGTTGTTTGCGTAAAGCGTGCCTCCCACAAACGGTTAGTTGTACGGTCTTCACCAACTAAACCATAGTTGGCACGGATCTTCATATAGCTAATAAAATTGATACGGTTTCTGAAGAAATCCTCATCACTGATTTTCCAGCCTAAACCAACTGATGGGAATAAACCCCAACGGGTGTCAGGAGGAAACTTAACTGAACCATCGTAACGTGCAATAACTTCCAGCATGTAACGATCGAGAATCGAATAGTTTAAACGACCGAGGAATGAACGTTTCGCTGAGTTGGTGTAAGAAGGGTTACGGATCGTTTGACCGTCGTTGCTGAAAGCCCAGAACTGATCGATACCACTTACCAACTGACCGTTTTTATAGAAGAAAATATTTTGTGTTGTAGCTTCGCTCTGATCAAAACCTACCATTACATCAAACTCATGACTACGGAATTTTTTACCGTAAGCGAGTGTTGAAATTAGCTGGTAACTTCCGTTAATATCAGAACCTTCTGCCAACTGATCGGAGTTAGAAACACGTTGAAAAGGTGTACTTGCGTTTAAGGTTTCTGTATACAATAAACAATTCTGTCCGCCACGGATAAAGTTGCCCACAAAATAAGGCGGGAAGTATTCTTTATTTGCTGTGTTTCTGTTTAAACGGCCAAACTGTAAACGGGCAGTTAACCCTTTCAGGAACGAAGGTTTATATTCTAATGATGCGTTTACACTTAACCCTTGTGACTTATTCCGCTTATAGTTACCCGAATTAAAGAGTGCAATCGGATTCCAGTTACCGGGAGGATTAACTCCACTCCAGCCAACATAGGTTCCGTTAATTGTTAATGGCACCCACTTTGGGGTAAGATAAATTGAACGTATAGAAAGATCATCTGTTTCATCATTTGCCCCTTTCAGTGTGTTACGGTTTTCTCCACTAAAATCGGATGCAAAAATTACGTTGGCAGTTAACCCATCAATAATTTTAGCCGTTGTTCCCATACGAAATCCATATTTCTGTACGCTGATGTCGCCATAGTTACCGGTTTCACGGAAATAGTTACCACCGGCAAAAAATGTAATACGATCTGAGCCACCACTTACATTTACTGTATGGCGCATCAATGTGGTTGGTTTCCACATTTCATCGTACCAGCTTTTGTATGGGTTAGTTTTAAGAAAATCAAGATCCGCCTGTGAAAAACGCTGACTGGCAGGTGCGCTGTTAATTTCGTAACCATCGTTCAGCATTTTTGCATGTTCATAAGCACTCATGATCTTTGGCTTTACCGCCTCAGTTGATGTGCCAAAATAACCTGAATAAGAAATGCGTGGTTTTCCTGGCTTTCCTTTCTTCGTTGTTACCAGCACAACTCCTTTTGCACCAGCCGCACCATAAATAGCTGCAGAAGCATCTTTGAGGAAGCTGATATCTTCAACCAAACTTGCATCAAGGTTTTCAAAATCTTCTTTGGTTGCAACAATACCATCAATTACATATAGGGGATCGGCTGTAGCGCCAACAGCAGAAGCTCCGGAAAAAACGTTGGCTCCACGAATGGTAATCGTTGTAGATGAACCCGGTTTACCAGAAGCAAAATTGACACCTACGCCCGGTAATCGGTTAATTAAAGCCGAACCAAGGTTTGCTACAGGTAAATCTTCAATTTGTGTAGGTTTAATTGCACCAACAGAGCCTAACACATTTACTTTCTTTTTAGTACCATAGCCAATAACGATAACCTCCTCCAGTGAAGCATCATTTTTTACCATTGCAATGGAAACTGAAGAAGTTTCTCCTGCTTTTTGCTGGTAGATGGTATAACCTACGTAAGAAAAGACGAGAATTGATTCACTTGATGGTGCTTTAATAGTGAAGCTTCCGTTAGCATTGGTAACAGTACCTGTTTTTGTATTCTTAACTTTTATACTAACTCCATCCAGGCCATTGCCGGTTTCTTGTCAACTACCTTACCGGTTATTGTTACATCCTGTGCAAAGGCAAACAGTGAACTGCACAGCAGAAATAACAACAGCATTGGCTTTAACAGTCGCAAATTACTCATATAACAATTGGTTTTAAGCTCAGAAAATGTTGTTTACTATCAATTTGGGTTAAAAAAATTAATGTTGTGCGGATTTTTTTGCGTCAATTCGCTTCTGCCATTCTTCGCCTTCTTTCTTCATATCATATCCTGCGGCAGATAAATAATTATTGATACGTCCTTTGTATTTTCCGAATACGGCATGTTTTTGATCGGATGAACCTTCATCCATTGCCAGTTCTCTTGCTTCTTTCAGCCATCCGTAAATCTTTGTCTTTTGTTCAGCAGTTAAAGTGAGGATCATGTCCTGGTAGGCAGCATAAGTAATCGGGAAGATGCGGTAGGTCATCCCGTCTTTTACCAGTTCTATTTGTTCGTCTGACAAGTTCTCCTTTATATGAGCTAAAAAACTGCTGTGAAGCTGCAACAGCTGTGAAGATTTTTTTCTTCTGCTTTCTTTAACTGAACCGCTGACTCTTCGGGTGCAAGTGTTTGCTTCTTTATTTCGGCAGTTACTGCCTTACTTTGATCATGTACATTGCTGAGTTGTGTATACTGATTAACCAGGAGAGCAAGTACCTTCTTATACTTAACTGAATCAGTAATAGATAATGTGTTGACAATCTTTGCAGAACGTTCTGTAATTACTTTCAGATACTGTTCCTGTTGCTCATTGCTGTTTTGTTGTGCATAACTGTAAACACTGCTTACTAAAGCAAGAATAATGAACCCAATCTTTGTAAAGGAAAAAGCAGAGGAAATGATCCCCGCCAGATTTTTGGTGGAAGTTTGTACCATATCAGCAAGCAAACGTCTTGTCATTATACAGCTTTTAATCGTTAGAAAATGAATGATTTTTTAAAGAGAAACAAATCATTTATTCCGAACTAAAGGTACAGTGACCCCAACCCCTTAACAATGTAAGGTTTTGCTGTAATGATGGAACATTTTACTATTTTGTTAAATCTTACGCAATCGTTCCCGAAACGGCATTTCGCCCTCTATTCACCTGTTTTTAGCGAAAGTCTTGTTTCCTTTAAACCGGCCGATTTTGCAATTACTGTAATATTTCCCTGTTTTTGAGCCGATTGGACAATCACTAATGCAAGCCCTTTCCATGCCTTTCTTTGCTTAGTTTTTAAAGAAACAGTATCAGCCTGGAAACCGTTATCTGTTCCTGCAATTGTTCCTGCGCCTGCAACAGAAAATTCAAGGAGGTTATCTGCATCAGGAACAGGAATACCATCTTTATCAAGAATGCGCACTTTAATGAAGGAAAGATCTTTCCCGTTTGCTTTCAGGTTTTTCCTGTCGGCAATCAATTCAATTTTGGCAGCTTTGCCGGCAGTCTTCATTTCTTTACTTAAAACAATCTTTCCTTTTTTTCTTGATACAGCTTTTAATACCCCAGGTTCAAATTGCACACGCCACATTACATGGAATGAATTGTTTTCTTTTTTCTTTACACCTAACGATTTGCCATTGAGAAATAATTCCACTTCATCCGCATTGTTATAATAAGCCCAAACATCAACAGTTGTTCCAACCTGCCAGTTCCAATGCGGGAATAAATGAAGAACAGGTTTGGTACCCCATTCGCTTTGATACATGTAATACACATCTTTTGGAAATCCAGCCAGATCAATTACTCCGAAATAACTGCTACGTGCAGGGTACGGGTATGGCGTAGGCTCACCTAAATAATCAAACCCGCTCCATACAAACAGCCCGGCAATATGTGGGTTATTTTTAACTGCCAACCACGATTTTTCATGCGTATTTCCCCAGTAAGCAAATGTGTTATCATAAGCGGCGCAGGTAAAATCAGCATTGCCACCTGTGAAATTTTTCTGCTCTTTAAAGTTGGGTGGCCAGATGCGTACTGAATCTCCCGGGTATTGATAAACTCCCCTTGTTTCTAATGCAGATGCAGTTTCTGTTGCAAGGAATTTCTGACCGGGAAAACGTTTCGGCAGTTCAGCATAGTCATACTCCTTGTAATTAAATCCAAGTACCGCCAGTCTGCCGGCCTTTGTAATGAAATTTTTCTCAGCAAAGGTTTCAGTAAGTGCCGATGTTACGGGTCTTGTTGTATCCAGTGCTTTTACAATATCAACTAATCGTTTGGCAATGACTGTTCCTGTACTGTCGAACTGTTCCCCGATTTCATTACCGATGCTCCACATAAAAACGGATGGATGATTTCTGTCTCGCAGAATCATTGCCTGCAGATCCCGTTCATGCCATTCTTCAAATTCAAGATGATAATCGAATTTGTTTTTCTTTCTCTTCCACATATCAAATGCTTCAACCATTACAAGAAATCCCATTTCATCGCAGAGGTTAAGCATTTCTGACGCCGGAGGATTATGTGAAAACCGGATGGCGTTGCAACCCATTTCTTTTAAAATAGTGAGCTGCCGTTTTGCTGCGGTTTTATTGAATGCTGCACCTAATGCACCCAGATCATGATGCATACAAACACCCTGAATTTTTAAAGGCTTGTTGTTGAGGAAAAATCCTTTCTCGCTGTCGAAACGGAAAGAACGGATGCCGAAAGTGGTGGTTAGCTCATCGGTCTGCACTCCACTTCGGAAAACTTTTGTAACTGCTTTATATAAATATGGGTTGCTGACAGACCAAAGAAACGGATTGGAGATAATAACTGAGTATTGAACCCGCTCTGAATTCGAAATGGATATATGCTTTTCTCTCCCAAGTATCTCAGCTGTTTTTACCAATTTCCCATTTTGGTCATAAATATTTGTAAAAAAAGAAACTGGTATATCTGATTTTTCTGAAGATGATAATTCCATAGCAATAGTAACCTTTGCCCTTTTAGTAGTTATATCGCTTGTTGTAATAAAGTGGCTGGTATCTTTTATAAAGAGGTCAGGATTGACAACAATAAGCTTCACATCCCTATAAATACCACTACCGCTGTACCATCTTGAATCAGGTTGCTGACTGTTATCCACTTTTACCGCAATCACATTCGTCTTGCCATAATTCAAATAAGGAGTGAGATCATAGGAAAAACTGATATAACCGTTTGGACGCTTACCGAGGAAATGTCCGTTGATCCACACTTCGCTGTTCTTATAAACACCATCAAATTCAATGCGTATATTTTTATTCTTTGATTCTGCAGGAACCGTAAATGTTTTACGGTACCAGCCAATGCCGCCGGGAAGTGCACCACCCAAATTGCCCGATGGATGTATTGCTGAAAAATTACTTTCAATACTCCAGTCGTGTGGTAAGGATAAGCTTCGCCATTTGGAATCATTATAGTTTACATTACTTGCCAGGCTATCATTACCTGAATAAAATTTCCAACCATTATTAAAATCAACAGTTGAACGAACCTGCAAAAAAGCAGTTTGGCATACAAGAAAAAAAAGACCAGTAAGAAAAATTCGTTTGATCATACACTATATTTCACAGCAGATAAATAATTCTACCACAGTTGATGAACGGATGGTTTGATATACTTTTCGTAAACAGTTTGTACCTGTTGTAATTGATCACTGTTAAGCGATTGCTCATTCAATGCTTCAAGGTTGCGTACAACCTGTTCCGGTTTCGAAGCACCGGGAATAACTGTGCTTACCGCATCAAAACCCAAAATCCATTTTAATGCGAGCGCAGACAAGGTTTTGCCGACAGGAACAATTTGCTTTAATTCTTCAACAGCTTTTAACCCAGTTGCATAATCAATCCCGGAGAATGTTTCTCCTTTATCAAAGGCTTCACCATTACGGTTGAACTGACGGTGATCACCGCTTTCAAATACAGTTTGTGCCGTATAGTTACCGGTTAATAATCCACTTGCCAACGGCACACGAACAATTACACCAATATTTTTTTCGTTTTGCTTCTGCAAAAATAATTCAGCAGGGCGCTGGCGAAACATATTAAAGATGATTTGTACCGTTGTTACATTATCAAACTCAATAGCTTTTAATGCTTCTTCAACCTTCTCTACACGCACACACAAATGCTGAATTTTTCCTTCTTTTTTTAAATCATCAAACAACCCAAATATTTCCGGGCGATAAAACACCTGTGTTGGCGGACAATGCAATTGAATGAGATCAAGTGTATCTACCTGTAACCGTTGTAAACTGTCTTCTACATATTTACGTAAAACAGCAGGCTGATATTCTTCACTCACATGTGGCTGAATCTGTCTTCCGCATTTTGTAGCTACATGCAATTGTTCTTTTCTTGTCTTCAGGAAACGGCCAATTGCTTTCTCACTGTCTCCATCACTGTACACATCAGCGGTATCAATAAAGTTCACCCCGTTATCAACCGCAGTATGTAAAATCTTCTCTGCATTTTTAGTATCAAATGCACTTCCCCATTTACCACCTACCTGCCATGTACCGAGACTGATTGCTGAAATATTAAATCCTGTCTTTCCTAATGTTCTGTATTGCATAATAATTCCTGTTACCTGCTTTATTAATATTCAACTGTAAAACGGTAATTACCTGAACCGATTTTTATAACTGCTCTTCCGTTTCTATATGTTGCATTCACCTTTTTGCCATTCTGCAAAACTACCTGCTTTTCATTTACCGGCCCATAGATAACTGCGGTACTGTTGGCAGGTATCTCAGCAATTAATTCAAACATCTTTTCTGTTTTTGCCCATTCACTTTTAATCAATCCGTAAGGTGATTGAAAAGATGCTTTCGCATTTGTCATATCGCCCACAACTTCAGGCCTGATCATGATTTCTTTATAGGCTACAGAATTTTCTGTTTGTTTGATGCCTGCAAGCCCGGTATAGAACCATTCCATCAAATGGCCAAGCATGAAATGATTGTTACTTACAATAGGAAGACCCTGCCATGATTCGGTTAAAGCAGTTGCTCCATGAACGATCTGGTAACCATAACCCGGCACATCAGTACGGTTGTTCATCAAATAAATAATATCATTCCGGCCTGCTTCGTTCAACACTTTCAACAGGTGATGAAAACCAATATCACCACTGGTTAATTTATAATTGCCCTGCTCAATTTCTTTCACAAGGTTTTCAATAGCAGCTGCTTTATCTTTTTCATTCACCAAACCAAAACTAACTGCAATGGCATTGGAAGTCTGGCTGCCGGAACCATATTGCTTTGTTTCAGGATGATAATACTTTTTATTAAAAGCAAGCTTCACACTATCGGCCCATGCTACATAAATCATGGCATCTTTTTTCTTACCAAGCAAAGTTGCTGTTTTGTTCATGATAATATCATGATAATAATAAGCCGTTGCAGTCAAACCCATTGGTGTAAGCTGACAAAAACCCGGGCGGTTGGGGCCGAGATCATACCAGTCACTCAAACCATACATCAACAAATGGCTGCTGTCTCTACTGCGAAGATGCTGCATGTACTTTTGCATCGTTGCATAATTCTTTAAAAGTTCTCCTTTATCACCATACCATTGATATAAATTCCAGGGAAAGAGAATAGCATTACTGCCCCACTCCGGCGAATCTCTGAAATATCCATCAGCAAAATGCATTTCGGTGTATTCGGGAATTGTGGATGGAACCAACCCATTTGCATTTTGTTCTGCCCTGATGTCAGCCGTGATTTTTTTCGCTAACGTATGAATATCGTAGTTGTATTGCAGTGCATTACCCATCAGGTGCAATTGCTCCTGCCATCCCAAACGCTCCCGATGCGGACAATCGGTAAACACACTTTGCATATTGCTGTTGATTGCCCACTTGATGAGTTTATTGGTTTGATTGAACAATTCGTTTGAACAGGTAAACGAACCTGCATCAGCAGCACTGTTTCTTGTATGTAATGCTTTTACAGCAATAATTTTTGTTTGACGATTTGCTTCAGTTGGGAACACATCAACCTGTACATAACGAAAACCATAATAGGTGAAGCGTGGATGCCAAGTTTCATCGCCATCGCCTTTTAAAATATATTGATAATAACTTGTACTGCCGGTTGCTCTTTGATTGGCGGTTCCATCTTCCTTCAACAGCTCAGCAGGAGTTATACGAATTGTATCACCACGTTTTCCATTCACCACTACTTCAGGTATGCCCGACATGTTTTGTCCAAAATCATATACCCACATATTCGTTTTAATTTCTTTGATACTGATTGGACTAAACTGCTGCATCACTTTTATCGGCGCTGTGGTTTGTGAAACCAAGACATGTGGTTCTGCAATCACTACTTTCTTCCAACCCTTATCATCAAAGCCGCTTTCATTCCAGCCTTGCTGTTCTAATGTTGCATCATAATTCTCACCGCCGTAAAGACTGGAATAGGTAATGGGCGATGGAGAAGTTTTCCAGCTTTCATCACTTACAATTATTGATGTTGTACCGTCTGCATATTCTACTACGATTTTTGCAATCATTTTCGGATAACCATAGGCACCCGTCATTTTCCTGTATCGCTCACTTGGTATATAATAAAAACCATTGCCAAGTATAACGCCAACAGCATTTGATCCAGTCTTTAAATGATCTGTTATATCGAAGGTTACATATTGCACCTGCTTACTGTACTTCGTCCAGCCCGGATCTAAAAAATGATCACCCACTTTTTTCCCGTTGATGCTCATTTCAAATTGTCCAAGCCCGCAAATAAATGCAGTTGCCTGTTTAATTTTTTTTGTTACACTGAGTGTTTTACGGAACAGTGGTAACACATCCGGACGTTTGCCCCACTCCCTTTTTCCGCTACCATGTTCAGCAGGAATGATCTTTATACTATCGGGCAGGTTTTCGTACGCAATCCATTTTGCATTGCTCCAGTCTTTCGTTTGCAATAAACCCATTTGCCAATGTGCTGCACTGCTCCATGATGATGTATTTCCTTTATTATCCCATACCTGAACTTTCCAGAAATATCTTTTAGCTGATTGTAATACTTTACCTGAATATGTAACCTGTATGGATGCTGAAGATTTGATCTGTTTTGAATCCCACACATTGCCGATATTTTTCTTCAGTAGTATTTCATCATCGGCAACAAGAATACGATACGCTGTCTGCAACACGTTATGCTGCTTTGATTGTAATTCCCACCTAAGTTTTGGATGGATCACATCAACACCTAACGGATTGATGCGGCTTTCGCAACGAAGATTGGTAATAGTTAATTGCTGAGCATTCATTTGAAGGCTCACAAAAAAAATCGTCATTATCAACAAGCATCGTTTCATTGTAATCTTATATTCATCGAACCGCCGTCAGGGTTTTCAACCGCTGACGGGGTTCTGCGTTCTTTATTGTATCTCAATTCCTGATATAGCGAGTTCAGTTCCGTTTTCTGTTACCAGTTTCACCACATAATTTCCTGCATTGATCTGCGAACCCGTGTTCACCGTAAATTGGTTCCATTTACCCACACGTGTAAATGTAAACTGAACCGCTTCATCTATCATCCTGTTGCCACCTGCATCAAACAACTGTAATCTTCCCTTCACTATTTGTTCATTCGGGTAATAATATTTCATGGTGATGGAATAAATATCGCCCACTCCTGTTTGCACCGGCCATTGAATAGTTGTTGCTGCATTTGATTTGATGACGGCACACCTTCTTCCATTCACTGAATCTTTTACCACGCCTTCACCGATGATGGCAACATTGGTTCGATAAGGAGTGACGGGCTTCAGATCATAAGCCGGTTGCATTTTATTTACCGGCAGAAAAGCAAGTACAACATTCTGATCGATTGTCAAACTTACTTTCTTATCTTTTGCGTAACGCTTGCGGTAAACATTGTAAACAGTGCCGCCATCTTCATCTGTGATCAATTCTGTTTTGGTCAACTCTCCAGGGGAAGGTTGTTTAGCCGATCTTTTTACTGCAAGAAAAATATCCAACTCAATTGTTGGCAGAAAGCTTACTGTTTGCTTTTGTATTTTATTGTTGAGTTGAATCCAGTCAGCACCAAACAAGTTAGAAGGAAGTGCGTTGACTTGGATGGCTCCGTTACCGTATTGTTGCTGACCAATATCGAGCCAGCTCTGCTCTTTACAATTTTCACAAGAAAGACCACTGATAAATGAAGAACTTGATTTGGTTGTGATACCTTTTTTAATGGAAGCAATGGCAATTGCCGAAATGATGGCTTGTCCTGATTTACTTTCAGGAAATGAAATTTTCATCTTTCCGCCACTGATCTTTACTTTCACTGTTTTCTTTATCGCTGCATTTGTTCCAACCTCTTTCCAGATATCAAGATCCTTCAAAACTATTTTATTATTGATCGCAACATCAAACAACCGCATACCAGTTGCATTGATACCGCCGCCGATTCCAAGCCACGGTTCAATAAAATATAGTTCAACTAAATACTCACCATCGGGCAATGCTAATTCATAGCTGAGTTTATCTTTTCCGTAACGGAAATCCTGGAAGAGTTTCCAATCAATCGTTCCTTTTATCGGGCTGAAAGTTCTGCGTTGACTTGCAAAGTTGGTTGGCACTTCTGGAAAATCTTTCGTCCAAGATGTAGCAAATCCTTTATCAGCTTTCCATGTATTATCATTTTCATCTTTATACTCAGGGCCACCACAATTGATGCGATAGATATAATTGTAACCTGCTGTTGGTTTGGTCAGCGGTTTTGCATTTGCATACAGTTGTTTGAAGTTGGGCGATTGCGACAGATGATGCAGCATAATCGTATCTCTTGCAACTGCCTTCCCATTTACATAACCAACAGCATACAACACATTGTATCGAATATTCGCTTTATCCCATTGAAAATGTGTGCCAATGCCGTTTTTCTTTTTTCTTCCAAGTGATGAACCATTTAAATCATTGAACAATTCCACTTCATCACAATTACTATAGACATAAATACTGTCCTTGATGCCGGGCTTCATCCAGCGGTTGGGCCATGTATGCGAAACGATGTAGACCATCGGTTCCTTTTCTTTTGATGCATAATTACTGCGGAACATATAGTATGCATCCGTTGGTTCTTCCCAAGGTGTAAGCAATCCTTTATAATTCACCGGACCAATACGATCCAGTTCACGCAACCCTTCACCACCTTGTACACGACCGGGATTATCATGCGATGTCAACAACCAAAAGAAATGCCCCGCACTGCTATCCTTCACTGATTCTGCCAAACGAACTTTCTGTTCCATCAACTGCACCATTCGGTCTTCACTTAAAATTCCATTCTGCACAAAACCACCTTCAGTATGTAAATCGATTGTTCTCCATGCACCATATTCACCGATCAATATCTGCTTCTTTACATCATCATCATAAGTTGCAGGATTTCCACCATAAGTACCCGTCCAGTTTTGCGGCACATCCCAATCAGTTCCTGTTCCACCATTGCATGTTGTAACCAAACGTTGTGTGGATGCAGTGGGATCAAGTGAACGGATCAACTCGGTGCATTCTTTTGCAAAATCTTCCGGCAGTTTACTTTCATTCTGCAAACCCCATAAAATAATCGAAGGACTGTTACGTCGTTCGATCACCCACTCTTTTAACAGCTGTTTGAAATTCATTCTGAACTCAGGTGAATCATACCATACATGTGCTGATAATTGTGTCCACCAAAGAATTCCTTTTTGATCACACAATTGTCCGTACAATAAATTATGTGGTTGATGCCCGTCACGAAATGCATTGAACCCTGCTGACTGCAACCATTTGAATCGTGAAAGAATTTGCTCAAGACTGAACGCATGACTTTGCCCCAGCAAATGTTCATACTCTGCAATTCCGTTAAGGAATAGAGGTTTGCCATTTAAGACAAATTGATTGGTTGGATTTTTCCAATTGATTGTTCTAAAGCCAAACTCCGTTTCTGTTTTATCAAGAACAACATTGTTTTCTTTGATAACTGAAATGATTTTATATAAGTATGGATTTTCAACAGACCATAGATGAAGTAGGTTCACATTAATATCTTTTTGTAAAACCGTCAGCGAATCCTTTGGCTTCATCAGTTGTACAAACGAAATTTCCTTCACAATCTTCCCTTTTGCATCTAATAACTGATGAACTACGGTGATCTTCTTGTTTTTAGTTGAATAATTTTTAAATGTGCTGTTGATCGAAAGGAACGCTTCCTTATTCCTTACATCAGCCCATGCATGAATACCGAATGGTTCAATGCGAACATCATTTGTAACTATCAAATGAACCGGGCGAAAAATACCCATCGGCTGTGATCCTTCTGAAAATCCACGTTCATCACTACATCCACCACATACCCAGGGTTGGTCTTTGATAGTAGAGGGATGATAGGCTCTTACTGCTAATTGGTTTAAACTGCCATCGGTATTAATTATATCCGTTACATCCAATGTAAAGGTTGTCCGTCCGCCAATATGCTCTCCAACTTTTTTGTTGTTGAGATAAACAGTTGCATATGATCCCACACCTTCAAAAAATAAAAAGAAACGTTTACCTGTTTTTGATTGTGTTGAAGAAAAGGTTTTTCGATACCATGAATCGCCGTGTCGGTTACCGTGCAATAATCTTCTGTAACCTTCGTACTGATCCCAGTTATGCGGAACATTTATCTTCTTCCAGTTATTGGTGATTGCTGTTTGATAAGTATTTGCAGGAAGCAGCTCATCATTTGAAGTAGCAATCGTCAACCAGTTCTCATTTAATAAAATATCCTTTCGTTGAGAAAAAACGCTTTGCCACAAAAACACAAAGGCACAAAGAAGAAGCCCCCCATGCCCCCTAAAGGCGGAGTTCAAACACACAGCCCTATCTTTTCGAAAAGTATATTTTAGATGTAACACTTTATTAGTAACACGCTGCAAAAATAATATCAGCATTCCGGCATAGCGAGGGCTGTGCAGTTGATGGCCTCCCTCTTCAGGGGAGGTCGGGAGGAGTTTCTTATAACTGTTTAAGCGCTCCATCAAAATTATAAACTGTATTTGCTTTTGTTTTTACTGTAATAATCTTTCCATTGTATCGAAGAACCAAATCATTTCCTGTTTTTGATCTTACAGATAGTTTTACCAATTTGCCTGCATTCCATTTCATATCCAATATAAAACCACCTCTCACACAAATACCTTTTACTTCACCATCGGCAAAAGCAGCAGGTAAAGCAGGCAACAGATCAACATACTTGGTATGACTTTGCACCAGCATTTCACCAATACCTGCAGCACCACCAAAATTTCCATCGATCTGGAACGGTGGATGTGCATCAAATAAATTCGGATAACTACCTGCTCCACCTTTCACCGGGCTCAATAACATTTTCACCATCGTAAATGCATGTTCACCATCTTTAAATCTTGCCCAGCAATTGATCTTCCAACCAAGGCTCCAGCCGGTTGCTTCATCACCACGAAAGAGCAAAGATTGTTTTGCCGCATTCATCAACGCAGGAGATTCATCATAGTTAATTTCATTACCGGGATACATGCCCCACAAATGCGAAATATGACGATGCTTGTTGCTGGGATCATCTTTATCCTGCATCCATTCCTGCAACTGTCCATGTTTTCCGATCAAATTTGGAGCGATCTGTTTGTACTTTTCTTTTAATGTATTTCGCAATGCAACATCTGTATTCAATAGTTCACTTGCTTCAATCACATGCTGAAATAATGCACGGATGATCTGGTGATCCATTGTTGGGCCAGCAACCAAACCACCTTGTTCCGGTGAGTTAGATGGTGAACTAATGAGATACCCTGTTGCCGGATCTTTTACAAGGACACTGTTAAAGAACAAGGCAGCTTCTTTCATTATAGGATATGCCCTGTTACGTAAAAAGTTTTTATCCTGCGTAAACAGGTAACGTTCCCACAAATGCTGACATAACCATGCACCACCTGTTTGCCATATACCGTGATTGGCAGCGTTGATCGGCGCAGTACCTCTCCACACATCGGTGTTGTGATGCAATACCCAACCCGGCGCATTGTAATGATCTTTTGCAGTTTGTTTTCCTGTAACTGCCAATTCACTGATCATATCAAACAATGGTTCATGCATCGGCGATAAGTTCAACAACTCTGCAGGCCAGTAATTCATTTCTGCATTGATATTCGTTGTGTACTTACTTCCCCATGGTGGATTAACAAGATCATTCCAGATACCTTGCAGATTTGCTGGTCTTGTACCGGGGCGTGATGATGAGATCAATAAATATCTTCCATACTGTACATACAATGCAGCAAAGGATGGATCATCGCCTTTTGCAAAATTGTTCAACCGCTCTTCTGTAGACTGTTCGGCTTTCTTGCCATCGCCCATTACAATTGAAAAGGTGTTGAACCATTTTTTATACTCAGCAATATGAGATGCTTTAATTTGCTGATAAGTTTTCCCGACAACAGATGCCAATGCATTGATGCAAGGCAATTTCGGATCAGCAGTAATGTCTTTATAGTTTTTGTAATTAGTTCCTGCCGTTAAATAGATTGTAGCCTCATCAGCATTACTAATTATCAATTCCCCATTATCAATTCGCATGGTTCCTGCTTTTGCAACAACACGCATATAACTTTCGCCACGTAATGCACCTGTTCTTACTTTAAACGATAACACAACATCGTTATTAACTTTTGTAATTGCATAATTTTTATGCGGACTGCTTAACTCAGCGGTAAAGCTGATACTTGCCTTTTGAGATGCCGTAAGATTAATAACGATTGCCTGGTTAGGCTGACTAACAAAATATTCTCTCTTGAAATTTATGCCATTTGCTCTGTACGACGTAGTTGCAATTGCATTGGCAATATCCAGTTCTCTTCTGTAACTGGTTGCACTACTTGTATTGCTGAATTTTAAATTCAGATCACCAAACGGCTGATACGATGCCTGGTATACTCCAACAGGTGGCGGATTATCACTCTCTACAAAATATTTCCATTCTCCATTCAATGAAATTCTTGCTTCTTCATTGCTTACTGGATAAACGCCGATATGTTTCACCGTATCCTTATAACCATAAATGCCGCCCTTATCAGAAAAGTTGAGCACTAAAATGGCAATTGTATTTTTTCCTTTGTGCAGAATATTTTTTGCAACAGTATATTTTCTTCCTTCTGTGTTTTGCTGACTGCCAACCAACTGTCCATTCACATAAGTATAATCCCAATCACGAATGCGGTTGAAATCAAAAAACATATCTTCTTCTTTCCAATCATCAGGCAATACAAAACTTTTACGAAACCACACTGCACCATCCAATCCTTCATGTCCAACAGTTTCCCACCCATCCCAACTCGGCACCGTCATTGTTTGCCATTTACTGTCATCAAAACCTGGTGCGGTATATTTTTTATCTGTCGTTACTTTATTTATCCAACCTGCTTTTTCGCCATCATAACTTTTCAAACCCATGAACTCCTTTTCCGCTAATGCTTCGGCCTCTTTTTGTTTGCCTTGAAATAACAACTGTCGAATACTGTCTAAATATTTATATGCACCCGGGCGACTATACACTCTTGGTTCTCCGTTCCACAACGTTTCTTCGTTGTACTGTATGCGATCATTTTCAATTCCACCAAACAGCATTGCACCAATACGACCGTTACCAAGTGGCAGTGCCTCTGTCCATTTAACAGCAGGTTTGGGATACCACAGTTTTAAATCCTGTGCCTGCAACATCTGCAAACAACAGAATGTTACTGCAAGAGCTAAATATGTTTTTTTTTGTACCATCGTTACTACTGCTATTTAACCTTTGTTGCGTCACTCACTTGTACAACAACAATTCTATTCTTCTTTTTTACCAAGCGTCCCTACGGGACGCAAAACCATTCATTGACTTTTCGCTACCCATCAGTTGTTCCTACGGAACAAATTTATCCGTCACTGTCATTCTAATTCCGTCAGTCGAATGTCCCTCACTCATCACTCATCATTCATCACTCATCACTGCTTCACCTCTTCCTTCTTTACATCATCTGCAACAATCACCTCTGCTTCACCCAATATGTTGTTTTGAAATATGATGTTTTTTGTATTAGCTCCTTTTATTTCTACAAAGGTTTTTGTTCCGTTGAAAGGCCAGCTATTTTGTAGCAATCCATTCTGCGCATTGGTGAAACGAATAAGCGGAGCAGTTGTTATTGGTTTAGCAGAAACAAAACCATGAACGATCACCCGATCTGTCTTCTCAACTGATAAAGACGGCCCTGTCTTTACATTCACCCGTACATTGTGCAGTTCAATATCCTTTCCGTTACGAATTGTGATTCCTGTTTCAGCTTCAAACACACAATCATTTAAACTGATCTCACTCACAGGCATTTCATCGAGCCCATTAATATACATCGCCTGTTTGGTGTAAGCAGTGATATTGCTAAAACGGATATTCCGGAACTGTGGAGTCCGTTCACTCACCGGTTCAGGTGCTACTTTTGAATACTCCATATCCAGCACAATTGCCTGCGCTTTGATATTCTTCATGATGATATTATCTACCCGAATATCTTCCACTACTCCACCTCTTCCTCTCGTTGTTTTAATTCTTATACCACGGTCAGTTCCATCAAACACACAATTGCTGATGGTGATCTTCTTTACATCACCACTCATTTCACTACCGATCACTACACCACCATGTCCACTTAACATGGTACAATTCGTAATAGTATAATTTTCTGCTGGCGTTGCTTTGGTTCTGCCTGCCAGATCTTTTCCGGACTTGATCGTAATACAATCATCACCTACACTGATATGACAATCGGAAATATGCACATACTTACAACTCGACGGATTAATGCCATCTGTATTAGGCGATTTCGGATTATCAATTGTTACACCTGTGATCGTTACGTTTTCGCAGAACTCTGGTGTTACTGTCCAGAAAGGCGAATTGGTGATCGTAATTCCTTCGATTAATACATTCTTACAATACAACGGTTGAATAAACGGCGGGCGTAAGAACCCACGTTTCATTTGCGTTGGATCATCTGGTAACAGAATATCTTTATTCAAACTATCGAACAGGAGTTGATATTTATTCCGCTCCGTTTGATTTTTATAAAACGTCAATGCATAATTCCACCACTTTTGTCCGTGCCCGTTGATGGTGCCTCTCCCCGTGATAGCAATATTCTCGGCCTTGTATGCATAGAACAACGGTGAAAAACTCATTACATCCACTCCTTCATAACGACTTTGCACCATTGGCAGGTAATCATCAAAATTATCAGAGAAGTGCAATTCTGCTCCTGCATCAATTAGAATGGTGATATTACTTTTCAAATGAATAGGGCCGGTTAAATATTTTCCTGCAGGAAAATAAACCGTACCGCCACCTGCTTTTGATGCAGCGGCGATGGCATCAGCTATTGGTTTGGTTGCCAGTTTACTGCTGTCCTTTTTTGCACCGTATTTGGTGACATCATAAAAGCCTTGTGCTGTTGCAGTGAAGCAAGTAATTGTTACAATAGCAAAGAGAATCAGTTTTTTCATCTTTTTATTTTATAACCGCCGTCAGGGTTTTCAACCGCTGACGGGGTTCGTTCGTTTACTCAAACAACCAATCAATATTTTTATTCTTCGCATCACTCATCAGCATCGCATCATATACAGGTATCACCTGTGTGCCATCAACAAAGCCCAATACTAAACAAACACCTTTCGGCAACTTCAATGTATGCGTTCCTGCTTTGAAGGTATAAGTATGAATATTTACCGGTGGCATGCCATCCAATGCAATAGCGTTGGATATTTTTATTTCTGCCTGACCATAATCATCGGCACTTGCATTTGTTTCCAGTTCGGGTGCTTTGGCAAAAACAGTATCAGTTGTAAATGCAGCACGTTGTGTTTTGAAATAGCCTACTAATATTTTTACCGGTTTATCAGAGTAGAAGTTGATCTCTGTCGGCTGAGTCAACTGCTGTTGATAAGAGAATTGAATGGATTTCAACCCTTTCAACTCAGACGCCAGTTGTTTGATGCGGATACTTGTATCACTAAAGATGTCTGCGTCTTCATTTAATACAACAGGCATAAGATTTAACTTCACATCCGCTGGTTGAAAAGGCTTGCGTTCTTTTACGGTTGATGAAGATGTGTTTTTCAGTGAGTCAATTTTAGATTGAAATGTTTTTAACTCTGTTTCAAACACAGGCAGCATTTCATTCCAATGTTTGAATGTGCCATTTACACCACGCATCGGAATCTTCCGTTGCTGCGTTTGCATACTGTTGGCATAGAGATAAGAGCTGGAAGTAAGTCGAGCCAGTTCTTTGTAATCATTCACACTTTTTGCAGCATTGGAACTGCCAACTCAAGATCATTAATATTGTTACTGTATTTATATTTCAGCAATTGCACCGCTGCATTTACTTTATTACTGAAATGATGGGCCATTGCTTTATAACAATACATATCATTCGCAATGCGATTGAATTCATCTTTATTCTTCGTGATTCGCTTTGCTACTTCTGTGATGAGTGCAGCAGCTTTATCACCATGTACTACCACTTCTCTTGATACCTGCGGCGGTGTTTCACCAATATGTTTGATTCCCTTGTGTTCTTTATCAGCATAATCAAGGATCATTTCACCTTCCGGTGCTTCTGCATCATACAACAAAGTAAATAACCCATAACGGAAGGGGTTGATGAGTTGTGTCATCAACATACCAAGTGTGAGTGTTTGCCTGTTACCGTCAGTTATTCCAAAGCGACGCAGCAATTTCGGAGCAATCTCTCCGCTCTCTTCATACGCCGTTAATATTTTTCTTCCATCTGCTTCACTGCAACCAAATTTATCAGCCAGCAAGCGACTCCAGTAAACAACTTCTTCTTCCCGGTTACGTTTTGCTTTCCAGGCATAACGGCTCCATGCACTGTACCAGATCCAGTCACGTTCAATTTGTAATAAACGTTTTCCTTTTACACTATCTGCACTGTAAGGCCAGTCCCAGTAAGAAGCTTGCGGATATAAATGCAAACCGTTACCACCCATTACTTCGTGCATACCAATTACGCTCTGCTGAATAAAATCGGGCGAGCCATAACGAAACGGTTCAAGGTTGGCAAGGATATGTACGTTTTCAATCTGTACACTGCCGAGTTTGCTTAATGTCTGATGTAATTCAGCCCAGCTTCCTCTTGGCCGTGCATAGGTCAATGCTTCACCGTTAAACTTTGCCTCGGTATATAAATTTTATAAAGTGGTAGTGATGCACGCATAACGGCCGGCGCATCGGTATCATGTGCACGCAGCACAATGGGTGGTTCCTCTGTTTTATTCAACGCTTTCAATCCGTCTTTCACACCCGGAATAATGGTTTGTGTGAACCATTCAATATCATCTTTGCCTACTCCTTCCATTGCTTCGCCTAAGCAAACCATTAAACCAACGTTGGGATATTTTTCTACAAATGCTGCGATTGATTTTCGTGTATAATCAGCGATCAACGGAATGATCGGTCGTTCACGTTCCTGTGTTTTGATCTTGTGATGTTCAGCAAATGGTTTGGAGACAATGATGTTATAAAACATCTGGATCACCCAGATGCCACGCTTGTCGGCTTCTGTTGTTAAGAAGCGATAGATCTCTTCATTCTTTTTAAACGTTGCATCATTCACCTCAACTGCATACGGATAATCTTTCAACTTCACCAATGATGCAAACGGATGACCGTTCCAGAGATACAATGAGTTCATGCGATTGGTTACCATTGAATCCAAATACTGAATCCATAATTTTTTATCGTAGAACCAGGGAAAGGTTTCGGGTGTGTAAGGATATTCGTACACATTTCTGCCGGGGAGGTAGTAGGGCTTCTGTACACCTATGCAGGCTCCACGCAAAACCATCTCCGGTGCATCACTGAACGAATACGTAACAGGAAATTTCTTTGTTGCTTTTAAATGATCTGCAAACGCCAGACAACCATACAAAATGCCTGTTGCATCATTTCCAGTAATATAAGTATTGCTATTTTTTGTTTTAATTGTAAAACTTTCCTTTTTTTCATTAGGCTCTAACGTAAGCAGAATGGAATGTTTATTTTTATCCAGCTTAAGTTCTCTAATTATATTTCGCAATTTTTCAATTGCAAAAATTGTCCTTGCTGAAGGAGCCGTACTTTCAATTTTAACCTGTGCTGATACAACTGAACAAATTACGAATGATATGACAAAGAAAATCTGCTTCATATTATTTCACTTCCACTAATTCGTTTAAATAAATTTCCAGCATGGTATAACCGCTTGCATCTACTTTGTTGCGGTCGTTTGCATCATTCGGATTCAATCCCTTTTTTATTTCCCATGCATCGGGCATGCCATCATTATCTGTATCAACAGGTGCAGTTGCAGATTTATATTCAGCCCAGCCACCCACAGCTAAAGGATTATCAATAATACCAGGCTTACCAAAAACACCTTTGCCAATAGCAGTGCCTGTTCTTGTTTCATTCACTACACGTTCATCCGTTGCATCACGTTTGGGAAAGATAGCACCTGCATAACGCAATACTTTTTCATACGATTCTTTTGCGGTTTCAACTGGTAATGTAACAGCAACAGGAAACGCTTTATCAGAAATTGCATTCTTGGGATAACCTGCTTCTTTAAGATCAACACCAATCATATTCTTTTTGGTCAATGCTTTATCGCCTTCCATGATATTACCATCAACAAACCATTGTCCTGTACCTTTACTTTTTTCTTTTTGATAGGATGCATGCACAAACTTCAATTCAGCAGGCGCAGCCGGACCGGGTTTGTAATAATTGTTGACGATGTTTACTTGCGAAACTGCATTAGGAAGATTCACTTCGCCACCATAAGCGGCATTGGCATTGCCCCAGTTATAAATAATATTGTTTCGGTAATCGATCAATGCGATTGTATCATGTGCCCTTGCACCATTGAAACGGATTGCACGGTTGTTGAGATGTGCAATCAAGTTATGATGATAGCTGGCATACTGTCCACCCCATACTCCACCATAGGAACGATGGCCTTTCATATGACCGGCTTCATATAATCCTTCACTTACAATGCACCATTGTACGGTTGTATTTTTTGTATCATACATCGCTGCACATTCTTCATTGGCCCAACTGAAACTGCAATGATCAACAATTACATCATGACAGTTCTCCATATCAAATCCATACAATCCTGTTTTCAATGTACCACCTGGGCGTGAACGGATATAACGGATAATGATATTACCATGATTGCCTTTTGAAGATGCACCATTTAAAATGAGTGATTGATTTTTTAAACAGATGCCATCACCGGGAGCTGTTTGCCCGGCAATAGTTAAGTTAGAACGTTTGATTTGAATTTTCGATTGCAGTTCAATAATACCTGATACACGAAAGATAACTGTTAGTGGTTCTCCGGGAAATTGTTCCAGGGCCCAGCGAAAACTTCCCTCACCACTATCATTGAGATTTGTTACTGCAACTACTTTGCCTCCTCTTCCTCCCGTTGCATATTTACCAAATCCCTCAGCACCTGGGAATGCTATTTGCTGAGAATAAATTTCATGTACTGAAACAGAAAGCAACAGAATCAGCATTGCCTTCATTATACTCTTAAAAAAAAAGTTGCCTTTGTTCATTAGAAATCATTTTAATCATTCACCCACTTATTTAATATCACTCAACTTCACTCCACCTTTTTCGTTGCTTTGATAAGCTGCTTCCACACAAGCCATAGTATCAATACAATCTTCTACCGAATTATCAGGCCGTGAAATTTTCCCTTCGGCAGCCAGCATTAATTGTTCCATACTTCCCATAAAGGCATGTGGGAACCAGCTGCCTTCAATTTTCCTTTCTTTCCACACGGGCTCTTTCCCTTCTTCCAGCAATACATATTCAAAACTGTCAGCAGCACCTCTTGGATAATTGATGAGTGCACCGAAGTTGATGATCACAGCACCCTTGCTTCCTTCAATTTTAATATATGATTGCTGCTTGGGCATGCCGTAGTTATGACAGTGATTGGTTAAAACATTTGCCCTGATCAGTTCTCCATAATCGAGTATGATATTACTCCGAACAGAAGAGAGTTCAGACATCGAAGGATGTTTCGTTGATTTTGCAAAAACAGATACAGGATTTCCCAGGAGATTTCTTACAAGATCGATATAATGAATGCTGTGATAAAGAATTTCCAGTCTTTGAGATGTAAACAGAAAATCCCAGAGATGCCAGGGAGTAAAAACATTTACGTTTATTTCAATATCATTGATTGCACCAATTGATCCATCAGCCATCATTTTTTTTACTTCCAGGATAAACGGCGCATAACGTAATTGAAAATTAACGGCCGCAGTCAGTTTCTTTTTCCGTGTAAGTTCCAGGATAGCCTTTGCGGATGCAATATTTTCACCCATCGGCTTCTGCATCAATACTGCAGAACCATCGGGTAATTGTTCAAGAATATTTATCAGGGCTTTCCCCGGCACTGCAACATCAAACACAACCTGTTCAGGTAACTGATGAAGCATTTCATCCAGGCTTTCAAACACAGTTGGAATATCAAAGTTCTTTGCTGTTTCAACCGATCGTGCAAAATCCAGGTCAAAAATACCCTGCACATGAAACCCTGCCATTTTATAGGCAGGCAAATGAGCTGTATTTACAATGCCTCCGGCACCGATAATATAGATCGGTAATGAAGTTTGTAAAGAAGAGGTTGAATCTGACATCATTTTATAAAATTACTTATACAGAACTGCCTAATTTGTTTCCATATGTTAATAATAGAACAGCGGTAATAAGAATAAGTATAGCAACAATCAGCAGCCTGATTGTTCTGTTACTGCTGTTTTTCCATTCCTTCATAACCAATCCTGCAACTGCACTCAGTAATACCAGCATAATCATATGAATAGCCCAACTGGTAAATTGATATTTCCCCATCCGCACATGACCTAATCCATAAAAAAAGAATTGACCATACCAGAGCAACCCTGTAAGTATGGACATCAAATAATTCATACCCAAACTTCCACCCTCTGCTGAAGTGAATTGCTGAAATGTTTTTTCCTTTTTATGTAAGAACAAGGTATACAGAAGAGCAATCACAAACGCACCTGAATTCGAAAAAATATAGATCACATTTCCCTGGTAATTTCCTGCACCATATTTAGCGGCCACATCTGCAATGGGCTGCCCCTGGTTCAGTGAAAAACCATAGAAAGCAGATAAGACACCAGCCAGTAAACAAATTGGCAATCCTATGCGTAAGGAAAAAGTGGTTTTATTATTTTCTCTCCGCTCAATATCTTTTTCTTTGCTTCTGCCTGCCATACCGCATACAGCAATCCCAACAACACCCATTGATATGCCGCTTACAAGATAAGAAACACCATTACTTAATAATATGGCATCAATTGTACCATCAACAATTGGTGGCAGTATTGTTCCCAGCACACAACTGATACCTACAGCAATGGCATAGGTTAATGAAAATCCAACATATCGGATTGCAATTCCAAACGCAGTTCCTCCTACCCCATAAGCCGTGCCCAGTAAGAACGATTTCTGCATGGCAGCAGCAGGTGCTTCCTTTAAAACAGTGATCAGTTGCGGAATGGTGAAGTAAGCAATGATGAGTGGAAGAATCAACCAGCAGACAGATGCCTGCGTTAACCAGTAGGTTTGCCAGCTCCAGCCTTTAACTTTTTTCTGTGGTGTATAACAAAGCGATGCACTGGAAGCGCCAACTGCATGAAACAAAACTCCATTGATAACTTCCATTTACTTTGCTGTTATTTAAAAAGAATAAAAACTCTTTGCGTTGGTATAAAATATCTTTTCTCTGTCGCTTTCGTTTGCCAGTTCGTTAATGATGTCCTTATAAGATGTCCATGTTGTAATATAACTGCCTGCTAATAATGATACCGGCCAATCACCACCGCAAAAACAACGGTCAGTTCCAAACTGATCAATGATAAATTCAATATAGGGTTTGATGTCTGCCGCTTTCCGGTTTTCAAAGTTGCCTGATGCGGTGCCTAATCCAGAAATCTTTGCATATAAATTTTTATGCTTTGCTGCTTCCTTCATCAGTTCACCCCAAACACCGAATCTTTCTTTCGTTGCAATGGGTGGTTGATTCAAATGATCAAACACCATCCTCAAAGCGGGAACTTTTTCTGCCACTTTAAGAGCTGTTTCAATATGCGCCGGTAATATTCCCACTATTTCATAAGGAATATCATGCTCCGCTAATATCTTCAAACTGTCGATCACTTCCGGTTGCAGCAACCACTTTGGATCCGCTTCATCATGAATCAAATGACGTACACCTTTAAAATATTTTTCTTTGCCATATTTCCTTTGCAATGCTTTCAACGTTGCATCGGGGTCAGTTAATGGCAGCCATCCAACAATACCTGCAATCCAATCTGTATTCTCAGCTACATGCAGCATCCAGTCGGTATCTTCAAAATTATTGGCAGCCTGTACTAATATTCCGCTGCTGATACCCATTTCCCTTCTTTCGGTTTCGAGCTCTTCAATACTGTATGTACGGTTGAGGATTGTTGTATTATTTTTCAGCCATGCATAATCAGCACGGTTAAAATCCCAGATGTGAATATGTGTATCCGCAATCATCGTATAAATCTTAAGAAAGCAAATTAATTACTTCCTTCCAATTGTTTAATTAATCCAAACTGCTGTTCTATTTCTTTATTATGCTCGCCCAGTAAAGGAGCACCTTTAGCTGATAATAACAATTCGCCATCCACCCTTAACGGACACCTGGTTGTGGTAACAGATAAACCATTACTTGTTTTTACCGTTACTTCCATATTCAATACCCTGTATGCTTCTTCTTTTGACAAACTATCATAATCCAATACAGCCGCACACCAGATATCAGCTTTCTCTAAAATTTCCAGCCAGCTGGCGGTTGATCTTGTTACTAAATGATCAGCCAGTACTTTTTTTATCTGATCCCTTTTACTGAACCAATCGTTCCAGTCAATGAACTGTTTCAATGGTTCACATTGCAGCAATTCTGCCATAGCGGGAATATTCGTCATTGCCAATGCAATGTAGCTATCATTTGTTTTATAGATGCCATAAGGTGCAGCAATGTAAGCATGAGCACTGTTCACTGCTCCTCTTACAGGCAGTTGACGCCCATCATTGTAATAACTGGTGAGTACTTCAAACTGGAAATCAAGAATACTTTCAAACATACTCACCTGTATCAATGCACCTTCTCCGCTGATTCCTTTTTTATATAATGCCGCCAGTATTCCCTGTGCAACATGTGTTCCTGCCATTATATCAACAACGGCCACACCCATTGGTGTTGGATCCTCATCATGGTTATTACTCAACCATGTTAAACCTGATGCTGATTGCAATAAGAGATCCTGTCCCGGCAAATCTTTCCATGGCCCTTCCGTTCCATATCCGCTTACTTCTGCATATACGATACCGGGATTAATCTGCTTTACCGTTTCATAATCCAACCCGATACGTTCCATTACGCCGGGTCTGAAATTATGCATCATCACATCGGCTTTTGCCAGCAGCAGTTTTACTTTCGCCAAGTCATCAGGGTTTTTTAAATCAGCTGCATAGCTTTGTTTATTTCGGTTGATGGCATGAAAAATGGTTGATTCGCCTTCAATCATCACATCGGAAACATATAACTCACGGCAGATATCACCAGTTCCCGGCCGCTCCACTTTAATCACCTGTGCGCCCATATCTGCCAAGCGTAATGCTGCCGATGGGCCAGATAAAAACTGGCTGAAATCAACAACGATAATATCCTGTAGTAAATTCATTGTTCTGTTTCTAATTTATAAAATCATGATGCAGCTGTTCATTGTGCTCACCTAATTGCGGTGCAGGTTTGCCGGATACTAATTTTTGTCCGTTAATCCTGATCGGGCATCTTGTTGTGATGATTTCTTTATCTGCAACTTTAATCAGCTGTTCCATATCTAAACTCTGATAAGCCTCATGATTGGTCATCATTTCCCAGTCAAATACTTCCATTGCCCATAGCCCCTCTTTTTGTAAATCAGTTAACCATGTATTGGTCGTTTGTTTGATAAGATGATCAACCAGTACTGTTTTGATTTCATCCCTTGCTGAAAAAGCCTGGTCTTTTGAAAACTGCTTTAATGCATCGCAATGAATGGCGTTAGCAAGTACATGAATATCGATCATGGCCAATGCAATAAATCCATCGGCTGTAGCATAAATTCCATAAGGCGCACTCAGCAAGGGCTGACCATTGGCAACCTTACTCCGTTTCGGTTGCTGATGTGTTGCATAATAAGTGGTAAGTAATTCAAACTGGAAATCGAGTAATGATTCCATCATACTGATTTCAATCAACGCACCCTTTCCTGTTTTTTGCCGACGGATCAATGCACCCAGAATTCCCTGCACGGCCTGTGAGCCTGCTAAAATATCTGCAACAGAAATACCAAAAGGTACCGGCCCGTTTGTTCCGTTACCTGTAGTAAATGCAAGACCAGCTAAAGATTGAACCAGTAAATCCTGACCGGGTTTATCCTTCCATGGGCCCTTTGTTCCATAACCTGAAATTGCTGCATATACCAAACGTGGATTAATTTCCTGTACTGTTGTATAATCCAATCCATTCTTCCCCATTACTTCAGGCCTGAAATTATGTATGAGCACATCGGCCTTTACTATGAGTTTTTTTATAACTGCGAGGTCTTCTTTGTTTTTCAGATCAGCAGTAAAACTTTCTTTATTGCGGTTGATGGTATGAAACAGTAAGGAGTTATCATCGACCCATAAATCTTTAATCGCTAATTTCCTTCCGGCATCACCACCTTTGGGTCGTTCTATTTTAATCACTCTTGCACCAAGATCGGCCAAACGTAACCCTGCTGAAGGCCCGGATAAATACTGGCTGAACTCAAGCACCACCAATCCATCTAAAGGTAAATTCATCATAAGCTGCCTGTTAATTGTTTATTCAAACTCTGCTGATAAATTTTATTCATTTCATTCAAAGCAGTTGCAGGATCACCATCTTCCATTAAACATTGCTGCAATGGATTTCCTGCATGATCCTGGAAATGCAGATAACCATTGTAACGTGGCCGCATATAACCATTGTCCATGATGGGTAATACCTGTTTAAAAAAATCATTTGTTAACTGATTGGCTTTCTCATCAAGCCATGCAGAGCGGTGCCCCGGTTGCCCGTCGTTCTGTACATAGATTGTCCGCTGGCATTCACCCGATACAGCCATGGCTGCAAAATCAATCGCCACATCTTTATGTTTACAGAATGCAGATACCGACAAACCTGTTCCGCCAATGGTTGTCCGCAGTTTTGTATTATTAAACGAAACAACATCTGTATAATGCAGTAGATATTCTGCAAAACCTGCTCTTGAATAATTACTGTAACAATATGCAAAGGGGCAATACCAGTAATCGTTGGTTGAACTCATCAGTTCAGCAACAGCAATGGGATTGCAGGTAAACATTTTGCGATCAACCAGGCTGTACAATTGTTTCATTGTGTTGATAGCAAGAATCCCTGTTTCTCTTTCAATCACATCTTCTTCTGTTTGAAACGGTTCCTGTCCATGTGCAATGCAGAAGGTATAAAAGTTCATCAGCAAATCAATCGGAATAGCAGGAACTGCTACTTTGCCCTGTTTTGCAAGATCAAGTACATCATTCCATGTTTTCGGAATTTCTTTCAGTAAATCTTTCCGGTAACTGGCAGCAGGCGTTGCTGCATCAATGGCCAGTGCCCATTGCTGATGAATATAATTATAACTGCTATGCGAAAGACCAACTGAATTGGCCTGTTGATCATTTAAATATCCTGCTGGTAAATATTTATTCAGCGGCATAACACATTTGGTTGCTGCTGCACAGCCTACCCAGGGATGATCAATGATAAGCAGGTCATATTCTTCTGTCAATTTTTCAATGGGGAAATCAGCAAATTCCTGGAGTGTTCTTTTCTTCCACCTGATTTCAACATCAGGATGCAGTTCGTTGTAACGTTGGGACACAGCCAGCAAGGGCGAAATGCCCCTGCTGTGTCCCCATGTGATGCCGTTCAAAACGATTGCTGCCATTTTTAAACGTTGCTTTTTTGAACCAGTAATAGATGTTCACAGATCATCACCAGTTCATTGTGCTGGTTGAAACATTCCACGAGTTCTGTTACCAATCCATACTCCGGTTTTTTATGGTCTTTCTTGTCTTTAATTGTAATGATGACTTTAATTGTATCGTTGATGAACACCGGTTTCGTAAAACGCAGACGTTCGTAACCGTAAGTCATGGAAACCTCATTCACAAAATCTGCCGTTAAACCAATGGCAACAGTAAAAATGAGTGTGCCATGTGCAATGCGTTGTTTAAATGGTTGGGTTTTGCACCATTCTTCGTCCATATGATGAGGGAAAAAATCGCCTGATTGTCCGGCATGGATAACGATATCTGTTTCCGTAATGGTTCTGCCCTTTGTTGTACGGAGATCGTTCAGTTGAAATTCTTCAAAGTATTTTTTTATAAACATGGCGCTCAATCAGTTTTGTTCATCAGATCTGGTTGATTCAACCGGTCATCTCTGAAGTATCAGCAGTAACAGTTGGGAGAAGGTTTGAGGTGGAAGCAGATGCGAAAGCTTTAACCAATCATAGCAGCCTTATCACAATCGTTATGCCCTGAATATTTTCATTACGACAATACCGGGATTTTCAGAAGTTGAAAGTAATACAGGAAGGCGGGGGATTCAATGGAAGGTTTTACTGAAATGATGGAATATCTTACCATACATCTAAACAGCCGTATCCTGTTTATCGGGTAAAAATCAATGCTTTTGAATGAACGGAGTTAAAAAGCGGGTACTATTTTACTTAATTAATTTAAAAATCATCTGCGATTGGCTGATCGGTTAATTAAGGCAGATTGCTTAGTATATAAAGAAAAACTCACCTGAACATTTGATGTAAACAGGTGAGTTTTTGTATACTCCGTTCAATTGTAAGAAAAAGACCGTTTTAATAGTCTTTCTGAAGTTGAGCGGAGAGAGAGGGATTCGAACCCCCGGAGGCTTTCACCTCAACGGTTTTCAAGACCGCCGCATTCGACCGCTCTGCCATCTCTCCGGCGCAAAAGTACGGTTACAGGTAATTTGTCCCAAAAAATACTGTGAAATAAAAAAGCAGGCGGCTGAAACAGCCGCCTGCAAAGGGTTTCAGCGAAAAAAAATATCAGGAAGATGCTGAAGATTCTTCTACTTTGTCAATTACTACCACGAGGTCAGTCAAACTTACAGTGATAGGAATGGCTCCTAATTGTACCACTGCGTTCTTACCACGAAGTTCTTTTACAATCCCAACCTGGCGGTTCTTCATCATCTTTACTTTTACTCCGGGCTTAATTTCACCGCCAACTTCCTTAAACTTTGCATCCAGCTTTTTATCCTTTTTCTCGGCTACCTGTTTTTGTTTCTGGTTAAACAGTAATGCATTTATCTGCTTCATCACCTCCTGCTTATTATCACTCCGTTTCCATTCCTGCACAATCGCTTTCAGTTTCCTGTCCATATCTTTCAAATAAGCAAGCCGGTCTTCGGTGATCTTATTTTGCTGCTTGAGTAACTCTACCTGCTGTTCATGCTTTTCTTTGTTGAGTACCTGCTGCATTTCTTTTTTAAGCCGGTCGTTTTCTCTCAACAGTTGATTGAGCTCTTTTTCTTTCTTTTCAATATGACGCAGATCGCTCTCAGCCGTGTTTAATAATTTATCTAACCTGAAATGATCTTCTTCAACAAGTTTTCTTGCACGTTCAATCAGAGCTTTATCCAGTCCAATACGTTCAGCAATGGCAAACGTGTAGGAACTTCCGGGCTTGCCAATGATCAGGCGGTACAATGGCTGCAAACTCCGTTCATCAAAACTCATAGCACCGTTGATAATACCCGGTGTATGGTTGGCCATTACTTTCAGGTTGAGGTAATGCGTTGTTACAATTCCAAGCGAATGTTTTTTCACTAATTCCTGTAAGATTACTTCGGCAAAAGCGCCACCCAAATTCGGATCACTTCCACTTCCCAGCTCATCGATAAAAAACAACGTACGGCCATTGGCTGTTTCCATGAAATGTTTCATGTGCAGTAAATGACTGCTGTAAGTGCTGAGATCATATTCAATACTCTGCGTATCGCCTATGTGAATCATCACCTGCTTGAACAATCCAAACTCACTGTCTGGATGAACCGGCACCAGCAATCCGCTCTGCACCATCAGCTGCATTAACCCAACAGTTTTCATGGTAACCGTTTTACCACCGGCATTGGGACCGGAAATAACAAGAATGCGATTCTTATCATCCAGTTTAATTTGCGTAGGTATTGTTGGCTTGCCGTTCTTTTTATTGTACAGTAACAGTAACGGATGATAAGCATCTCTTAAATAAATCACCGCTTTATCACTCAACATAGGATAGTTTGCCTGCATGGCAACGCCCAGTTTTGCTTTGGCATGAATGAAATCATACTCGCCAAGTATTGTGTGATAAGTTGTCAGCAACGAAGCATAAACAGAAAGTTGAGATGTTAACTCACGGAGGATACGGTACACTTCACGTTTCTCTTCATTTTCAAGACTAAAAATATCATTGTTCAGTTCAATTGTTTCTTCCGGTTCAACAAAAACCGTTCTTCTTGTTTCACTTTCGCCATGCAGAATTCCTTTTACCTGCCGTTTCTGTTCTGCAAACAAAGCCACTACCCTTCTGCCGCTTAAAAATGATTCTTCAATATCTGCCACATAACCCTGCTTCTGTAATTTCTTCAGCACTTTTTCAAACTCCCGCCGCAACTCATTGCGTTTTCTGTACAGATCCATTCTTATTCTTCTCAACTCTTCACTTGCATCATCTTTCACCACACCGCTTTCATCCAGCACATCATTGATCAGTTCAAGAATTACTTTTTCATAATAGGTTCCTTCAATTACATTGGTTAAAGCAGGATAAGCCGAGCGGCGGTCTGCATCAAACCAACGGAATATATTCTGCGTATTCACTGCCAGTCTCCGGATCTGCACCAGTTGTTCCTCAGCCAGCACTGCCCCTGGAATTCCCACCAGTTTTAATTCTCTTGAAAGATTCAGGATATAATCATTAGGGAAATACTGTGCCTGTTCCAGCAACAGCTTAAATTCATAACTCTGCTGCAGTTCCAGCTGGATGTATTCCTTTTTTGTATGGATGCGGAGTTCCTTCGCCTTTTCTTTTGCGTACTCCGTTTTGCAATGTTCATGCAATAAAGCCTTCACTTTATCAAATTCCAGCTGCACTAATGCCGATTCAGGGACAAATTTTATCACAGAAAAGCCTCTTTTTTGTTGCCGGCAAAGGTAATTCTATTCATCGTTCGTTGTGTCACTCACTTGTACGTCAGTATCACTGTGAAACAGTCCTCTCAGTGTGTATATCCCTTTTCACCACAGTTTTCCTTTACTGCAGATATGTGAACATCAATATTTCATATCATTGCGAAACAAAACTGCTGATTTTATGCGTTTCTTTTTTCTGTCCCTGCTTCTGTTCCCCTTCCTTTGCGAAGGCCAATCTTTGAGCTATGAAGATTCTCTTTCAAATTTTCAACAGCAATATGTAAAAGATCATGAAGTGGTGACTGACAAAAGCAAAAAAAGAATGAACTTTTTCCCTGTAAGTAATGAGTACAGAATAACAACCGTATTTGAACGAAAAGAAAACAGTCCCTGGTTTTTAATGAATACATCCGGAATTGAAAAAAAGCAATACAGGGTTTACGGCATCATCCGTTTTTCAGTACACGACACTCCCGTTCAGTTGCAGGATTATCAGTCAAAATCCTTAATGGGTTCAGAAAAATACAAAGAGCATTTGTTCATTCCCTTTACTGATAAAACTTCGGGCATTGAAACCTATGGCGGCGGAAGGTATATTGACCTGTTAATTTCAGATATTACCAACAACCGTTATGTGATTGATTTCAACAAGGCATACAACCCATACTGTGCATACACAACGGGGTATAACTGCCCCATACCACCACAGGAAAATGATCTGGCGATTACCATTTATGCAGGTGAAAAGAACTTTGGCAAACACTAAATATGGTTTGTTCAGGTTTTAAAACGGCTGCTGAACAAACAGTTTATCACAAACGTTAAAGCGATTGTAAAATCCTTAAATTGTCAGCCGCAATACAAAGCCGGGAAATCTTCTGGCACAATTTTACACGTAAATTGCATATTGCTAAAAACGACAAACGATTATGTGGAGTAAACTAATTTTAAGTATCAGTGTTGCGGCTGGCTCGTTTCAGTTATTGTCCTGTGCAACAGGTGAAAGTAAAAACAGAACTATGAATGATAATACAAAGCTGACCGCTTTTGCAGGGGGTTCGTTACATGAATCAGAAACAGATACGGCCACTTTTGGTGCAGGATGTTTCTGGTGTGTGGAAGCTATTTTTCAACAGGTGGATGGAGTATTGAAAGTCAGCAGTGGGTATTGCGGCGGGCATGTTATTAATCCAACCTATGAAGAAGTATGCAGTAAAACAACAGGGCATGCAGAAGTGGTGCAGATCATCTTTGATCCGAAAAAAGTTTCATTTGATGAACTGCTTGAAATCTTCTGGCAAACACATGACCCGACAACTCTGAACCGTCAGGGCAATGATTCTGGCCCCCAATACCGCAGTTCAGTTTTTTATCATGATGCCGAACAAAAAGCAAAAGCTGAAAAATACAAAGCAGAACTGGATAAAAGCGGTGCATTTGACAAGCCGCTTGTAACAACAATTGAAGCTTACAAAAATTACAGCGAGGCGGAGAATTATCATCAGAATTATTACAACATGAATAAGAACTCTAACCCTTATTGTTACTATGTTATTAAACCCAAGCTAGATAAGTTTGAAAAAGTATTCAAGAATAAGATGAGGAAGAATTAAACTAAAACAGCCCTTGTTAACAAGGGCTGTTTTTATAAGAGACCAATTACAATTTTACATTTTAATAATTTTCTGCTGCAACAGCTCCTTCCCTTTGCGTACGGTTAAAACATAGTTACCGGCGCCCAAATTACCCAACCCGTTTACTGAAAAATTATTGAAGCCTTTTTGAACAGGATTATTTTTACTGTACACAATACGACCGTTAAAATCTACTATCTGAATCATGACCGTTTCATCAGTCACAGACTGAAACTGAACCGTTGCCTGATCATTTACAATTGATGGATAAACTTTAAAAATTGCTTTTGATTTATTGCGGTTTTCAAACCTTAAAACATTACTGTATGAAAGCTGCCCGGATATATTCACAATTTTTATGCGGTAAAAAGCAATATCACCAGTATAGGCATCATACAGACTATATTTGACTTGCCCTTCATTAATACCTGTTTTGCTGAAAGCAGTAAACACCATATCAGTTCCCGCTCTTTCTGCAATTACTTCCTGCACTTTTGAAGGTTCATTTAATTCATATTTCAATTCAACACGATTATCCTGTGCGGTTCCGCCAAAATAGATAAGTGAGTTTACAGACAAAATACCCTGATGCTCATATTCAAATTTTTTGAAATAAAAACTTCGCAATCTCGATGCACTTGCATTTGATGTATTGTCTGCACCCACCCGAACTGATAGTGAACTTATTCCGGCATTAACGGATGTGAACATGACCTCTTTACTTGTAGTATCAATACCCGGATAATTACTTGCAGCATTATTTTTGCCCCGTACCCATGATCCTGATTTAGACATGGTGATTTCACCACCTAACATCTGATACATTGTATAACCGGTAGTATTATGCACTTCATCGAATTCATATAATGGCAACCCGCCATATTTCTGACCATCTACGTCAATTGGCGTAATAGGGATCTCTACCTGAACAGAAGGATTAAGTGTACCTGCCTGATAAAAATCAATTCTGAATTCGATATATCCATTGGAAAAAGCCGGCACAGATATTACCGGTTGCAGCGCTTCAGTAAATCCTCCTGAACCGTCAATGTCTGTTAATGATATACCACCAGTTATATTTATGATGGTAACCCTTGCATCGGTTCCTGACTTTACATTTTGATACAGGTAAACTGCACCAATCTGAAGATCGGTACCAGATTCATGTGTTCTTGAAGTAAAAGAATAATCAGGTTGGGAAGTGGCTTGCTGTAAAACAAAAAATAAAAATAAAAAAAGCAATAGCTTTTTTGAAATGGGTAGAATTCCATTCGTCTTCATAGTAGGTACTGTTTAATTACTAATAGGGTTTACGAATGATTTTTCCGGATATCTACGATTCAATACAACGATGTCATAAGTGTATTGTAAGACAAACCTAAATGTTAACCCTTATAAATGCAAGCAAAATCAGACAAAATTTGCAGAAATTACTGTAACCAGCCGTAAACAATAGTAAATGTCCGTATTGATATTCGTAAAACTACCTGATTCGAGTTTTACGGAGTTCAAGCCAATTGAGAGCATTGGGTTTAAACCCTTTTACGTTTGGCTGAACAAGATGAATGACCATATCATACCAAAGCGGAACAACAGGAGGATTGTCCATCAGCATCTGATCCATTTGCTGATATAACCGGTAACGTATTGAATCATTTGGTTCCCTGTTTGACTGTTCATATAATGCATCGAAAGAAGTGTTATGATAACGTGTATAGTTTGGAGGTGCAGGATTCTTGCCATAAAAAACACTGAAATAATTTTCAGCATCGGGGTAATCAGCAATCCAGCTGGCTCGGAAAAACAATGCTTCGCTTTTAGAAGTTTGTGTAAGCAATAAACTTTTTTGAACAGCTTCTACTTTTACATTCAATCCAATATCCTGTAATTGTCTTGCGATATAACTTCCCAGGTCGGCATAGATGGGGATGGTGAGCAATTTTATTTCAGGCATATTCTTCATTGATCTGAAACCTGCCTGCTGCAGCAGGGATATTGCCTTTTCTTTATTATATGTATAACCTTTTACAACCGTTGTATCAAAGCTGGGTAAACCCATTGGCACAAAACCACTTTCTGCTGCAGTACCAATTGAGTTGCAGAGGTACAGCATCATCTTTCTTCTGTCGAATCCATAATTAATAGCCTGCCGGATTGCTTTCAACCGCAGCGGAGATTTTTTAACCAGTTCATTGGTTGAGTCAACCAGTATACCGATATACTCAATATTTAAATAAGGATGTTTGTTTAAAATAATCTTATTCTTCCAGCTATCTCTCAGCTCTCCTTTTTTATTCAGCACTTCATCTTTAAATGAAGGATCAATATCATTGATGAAATGCACTCGTCCCTGCCTGAACTCAAGAAACTCACTTGCTTTATTATCCAAGAAAGTAATTTTTATTCCATCGAGATAAGGAAGATGAAAACCTGTACTGTCTGTTTCAAAATAATTTTTATTCTTTACCAGGATCAACGCCTGACCTTCTTCCCATGCTTTGTACTGAAAAGGGCCGGTGCCACAGGGGTTGCGGCGAAAATCAGTTCCATACTTTTCCACCACTTCTTTCGGTACAATGGAGCAATACACATTACTCAATACTCCAAGTATCTGCACAAACGGTTTTAATAAATTAATCTGGAAAGTAGAATCATCTACCGCAACAAATCCTTTTTCTGCATCGACTCTGTTATTAAAGATCCAGGCACCCGGGCTGGCAGTATTCTTATCCATCAACCGTTGAAAACTGTAAGCCACATCAGCAGCAATCATTTTCCTTCCCTTTCCATTTGGGAACACTTCATGATCATGAAAGAACACATCTTTCCGTAAATGAAACACAATACTCAACCTGTCTGTACTGATATCCCAGCTTTTGGCCAGTGATGGAATAATGTGCAACTGTTCATCTGTTTCAACCAGTGTATTATAAAGCTGATGGGTTGCCCAGATTACAGATTGACTTTTTGCAAATGCAGGATCAAGCGAACTGATTCCGCTCACTTCATTGTAGCGAAAGAAGTTCTCCTCATTTTTCTTTGCTTTCCCACAAGATGAAAGGAACAGAAATGAAGAATAAAAAATGAAAAATGAAAAATAAGAAAGGTAAACCCTGCCAACTGCCAACCTCCATCGGCCAACACTGCTTTCCTTTCCTGTATTTTTAATCATCTGCATAAGAATTACCTCTAAATTTAGGGTCAAATATCAACTCGGTGAAAAAAAAGAATCTATACATACCATCAGCCCTGTTTACTGTATTTTGTTTTCTGACACTTACAGCTTTTCCTCAGCAAAAAGAAAATGAATTTACAAGGAATGATACATTGCGGGGAACCAATACTGTTGAAAGGTCATGGTGGGATGTTGTGATGTATGATCTGCATGTTACTCCCAACATTGAAAAATTTACAATTACCGGAACAAATACAATCTATTTTAAAGTTGTAAAGAAAGTAAACAACCGGATGCAGGTTGACTTACAGGAACCACTGACTATTGACAGTGCTGTTTTAAATGGAGTTGCGGTTACATTTACAAGAGATGGTCATGCATGGTTCATCAATATTCCCAATAAAAAATTACCAAAGTCAATTAATAGTAATACAGCAATCCATCAATTACAATTATTTTATCACGGTGTACCTAAGCCTGCATTAAGAGCGCCATGGGATGGAGGTATTGTATGGAAAAAAGATAAGAAAGGAAATCCATTTGTTGGTACAGCCTTCCAGGGATTGGGTGCAAGCGTTTGGTGGCCCTGCAAAGATCATCAGAGTGATGAACCCGACAGTACACTCATCAGCATCACTGCACCCGACACATTAATGGATATTTCAAACGGGCGTCTGAGAAATGTTGTGGCAGATGGAAAAGGAAATAAAATCTGGACATGGTTTGTAAGCCAGCCAATTAATACATACAGTGTAACCATGAACATTGGCAAGTATGCGCATTTCAGCGATACACTGATGGGAGAAAAAGGAAAGCTTGATCTTGATTATTATGTATTAGAATACAACCTTGACAAAGCAAAAAAACAGTTTGAACAGGTGAAACCCATGCTTCATGCGTTTGAATACTGGTTTGGTCCCTATCCGTTTTATGAAGATGGATATAAACTGGTAGAAAGTAATTATCTCGGCATGGAACATCAGAGTGCAGTTGCTTATGGCAATGAATATATGAACGGATACAGAGGAAGAGATTTGAGCGGAACAGGTTGGGGAAACAAATGGGATTTTATTATCATTCATGAAAGCGGGCACGAATGGTTTGGGAATAATATAACAACAAAAGATATTGCTGATATGTGGGTGCATGAAGGTTTTACAAATTACAGTGAAACGCTTTATACTGACTATATTTTCGGAACTGAAGCAGGTAATTCCTATGTCCAAGGCATTCGAAAGAATATTCAGAATGATAAGCTGATCATTGGCAAATACAATCTGAACAATGAAGGAAGCGGCGATATGTATTACAAAGCCAGCAACATGATTCATAACATCAGGCAGATTATTGGCGATAAAAGTTCTTTCCGTTTATTGCTGCGTGATATGAATCAAAAATATTGGCACAAAACCGTTACCACTGCAGAGATAGAAGATTTTATTTCGAAACGTACTGGATTCAAGTTGTCAAAAATGTTTGATCAGTACCTGAGAACAACACAGATTCCAACACTTGAATATTATCTTGCACAGGAAGGCGGCGCACAGATACTGTATTACCGCTGGTCGAATTGTATTGCTGGTTTCAACATGCCTATTTTATTACCCGGCAACAGCAATCCTAAATATGGATTAATGCTGGCAACTGAAAAATGGCAGAAGATGCATACCAACTTTAAAGCAGATGAAGACATCAGCAAATACATGGACAGAAACTTTTATGTAAACTATCATAAGGTAAAATAATATCTTCGCCCACAGTATGGGACAAATCAGGAAGCAAGCCATCATTTCCAGCATAGTCATTTATATTGGCTTTTTTTTCGGCTTTATCAATACCTGGTTCTTTACCAAGAACGGATCTTTCACTCCATCTGAATATGCATTAACCCGTTTGTTTTTTGATGTAGGACAAACGATGTACGCATTCGCCAACCTTGGTGTTATTTCAGTTATCTATAAATTCTTTCCCTATTACAAAGACAACCTGAAGCAGAAAGAAAATGATTTGATGACATGGGCTTTGCTCACTGCCATTGGAGGCTTTATTCTTGTCGCAATTGGAGGATGGATCTTTGAACCATTAATCGTTCAGAAGTTTTCCGGTCGCTCTGCTTTATTTGTTGATTATTACAAATGGATATTCCCTTTCGGATTGGGCATATTACTGTTTACAATATTGGAAGCATTCAGCAACAATTTAAAGAAAACCATTTTCCCTGCTTTTCTCCGTGAAACAGCTTTGCGCCTCCTTACATTGGCATTGATTGGAATCTATTTACTCGGCCTGATTGATTTCCATCTTTTCATGCAGTTGTTTGCATTCCTGTACCTGGTTATAACAATGATACTTGCAACATTACTGATCAGCAACAAGCAGCTTCATTTTACATTCAGCGTCAGCCGGGTAACAAGGAAGTTCAAAAAGAAAATAGCTGTTCTTGGCAGTTATGTATTTGCGGGACAGATCATTTTTATCCTTTCACAGGTAATGGACAGCATTTTTATTGCCAGTTTAATAGGGCTGACACAAACCGGCATTTTCGCTTTGGCATCCTTTATTGCCAACCTCATTCAGATTCCGCAACGCAGTATTGTCTCCATTACTTTACCTGCTTTATCGCAGGCATGGAAGGATAAGAATATGATTGAAATCGATCGTATATACAAACGGTCTTCCATCAATCTTTTGCTTGCTGCGCTATTTATTTTTGGCGGGATCTGGCTGAATATCGGCGATGCATTCCGCCTGCTTCATATTCAAAGTGAATATGCAACAGGGATTACGGTTATTTTTATTCTCAGTATTTCAAGATTGATTGATGCAGGTACAGGTGTAAATGCACAGATTATTGCCACTTCAACACAATGGCGCTTTGAATTTATGACAGGAGTGATCCTGTTATTACTGATCCTGCCTTTAAATTATATCCTCATCAAAAAAATTGGTATCGAAGGAAGTGCTTACGCCAACCTCATTTCTTTTTCCATTTATAATGCCATCCGCTATGCCTTTTTATGGAAACGGTACAATCTGCAACCTTTCAGCAGCAAAACATTACTGAGTATTTTACTGGGTGTTGCAGCCTACTTCATCAGTTATTTCCTGTTCAGGGATATGCAGGGATGGATGGGTGTAATCTTACGCAGCCTGTTATTCAGCATTATTTTCCTTGCAGGAATTTTTGTATTGAAGCTTACCCCTGATGCAATGCAATTGGTTGAAGTAGCGAAGAAACGTTTCGGGAAAAACTAAATCAGGAAAACTTTTTCAATTCGTTCAGGGTTATCCGTCCTTCGTAAATGGCTTTACCAACAATGGCCCCGTTACAGCCAATCGCTGCCAGTTCGTCCAGATCTTTCATGGAGCTTACACCACCACTTGCAATAAAATGAAGTTTAGGAAATTTTTGAAGAATGTTTTTATAAAGTTCTGTTGCTGGACCTTCCAGTTTTCCATCCTTGCTTACATCGGTGCAGAATATCTGCTGTACTCCATGACTGAGATATTTTTCAATGAAATCGTAGATCCAGATATCAGTTGTTTCCAGCCAGCCGCCAACAGCAATCTTTTCATTCTTTACATCTGCACCTAATAAAAACTTATCAGCACCAAACTGTTTCAACCATCTAACAAATGTTGCTTCATCTTTTACAGCAATACTTCCAACTGTAGCAAATGCAGCACCAGATTCCAACACGATTTTTACATCTTCTTCTTTCTTAATACCACCGCCGAAATCTATTACCAATGAAGTCTTGGAAGTAATTGCCTCCAGCACTTTCCAGTTTTTTACTGCACCTGCTTTGGCACCATCAAGATCAACAAGGTGTAAACGGTTGAGACCAGCATCTTCAAATTCTTTAGCTACTTCTATAGGATTTTCATTATAAATTATTTTCTGAGAATAATCTCCTTCAGTCAATCGAACGCATTTTCCATCGATGATATCTATTGCCGGAATAATCTGCATGTTACTGTTCTAAAAAATTTTTTAAAATCTGCTCTCCCACTTTCGCACTCTTCTCTGTATGAAACTGTACGCCATAAAAATTATCCTTCTGTACAGCACCAGCGTATTCCAATCCGTAATTCGAAGTGGCAATACAGTAAGGATTCATTTCAGCATAATAACTGTGAACATAATATACATAACTGTTTTCAGGAACATCTTTGAACAGCCCGGTCTTCAGATTATAAATATCGTTCCAACCTATCTGTGGTACTTTAATGGGGATATCGGGGCTGATGATCTCACTCTGAAACAGTTTTACTTTTGCAGGAATAATTCCCAAACATTCTGTATCATTTTCTTCAGAATAATCAAACAGCAATTGCATCCCCACACAAATTCCCAGCACCGGTTGTTTTAAATCTTTAATAATAGTGTCCAGACCTTTTTCTTTCAGGCTATCCATTGCACTTCTGGCTGCACCCACTCCGGGAAAAATGACTTTATCTGCTTTCTGCAGCTCTTCAAAATCATCCGTCACTTTTGCATCAAGTCCCAAGCGCTCCAATGCAAACAGCACCGACTGAATCTTTCCTGCGTTATATCTTACAATTGCTATGTTGCCCCCTCCGCCCCCTGAAGGGGGAACTCTATCAATTTCATTTTTTTTTGTTTCATTGATTGTCAATCCATGTTTTTACTACTTTTATATTCCAAGCGGAAGTAGCTCATCTGGTAGAGCGACAGCTTCCCAAGCTGTAGGTGGCGGGTTCGAGCCCCGTCTTCCGCTCATTTGTCTGAACCATGATTTATAAGATTTAAAGGATTGGTGGGATTGAATACATCCCTGTTACAAAATCCAATTAATCTCAACTCAATACTCCTTCCAAAAACTTCTTCGTTGTTTCACTTATATCAGTTGCATTCTCCAACGCTTTTATAAATGCCGTTCCAATAATCGCTCCGTTTGCATGCGCACAGGCAGCATCAAATGTTTGCTTGTCTTTAATTCCAAATCCCACCAGTACAGGATTTTTTAATTGCAGACTTTTCAGCTTTTGCAGATAAGCATCCACATCCGTCATGTTCTTATCACTGCCTGTTGTGGAAGACGATGATACGGCATATAAAAAACCTGTACTTAAATTATCCAGTTGTTGAATCCTCTCATCACTCGTTTCAGGTGTTACCAGGAAAATAAAATCCAATCCATATTTTTTAATGACAGCACCATACTCTGTTTCAAATTCATATTCCGGAAGATCGGGTAAGATCAATCCATCCACACCAACAGATGCAGCATCAGCACAAAACTGTTCAAAGCCATACTGTAAAACAGGATTCATGTATCCCATCAAAATAACAGGAAGCCCCCCGCCCCTGAAGGGGAGCTATGAGCCCTCCACTCTTTCAGTTGCTTAAACAAAACAGGAATAGTCATTCCATTACTAATTGCAATAGTACTGCTATGTTGTATCACCGGGCCATCAGCTAACGGATCACTGTAAGGCATACCCAGTTCAATCAGGTCTGCACCGTTTTGCTGTAATGCTTTCATTACTTCCAGTGTGCTGTTGAGTTTTGGGTAACCGGCTGTGCAATACACATTCAGTATACGTTGCCCCCCCGCCCCTGAAGGGGTGCTTTTGAACAACCTGCTTATTCTTGACTCGTTCATTAGTATGTAGCTTATTTTTTAGTTTTATTCACTCCCCTTTAGGGGATGGGGGCTTCCATTTCCTTCATGTATGTCGCTAAATCCTTATCCCCTCTTCCACTCAAACAAATCACCACCTGGTCAGTTGCTTTAAATTTCATTTGCTTCAATGCAGAAAATGCATGTGCAGTTTCCAATGCAGGAATAATTCCTTCCAGTCTTGCAATTTCAAATGCAGCCTGTAATGCTTCCTCATCAGTTGCACTTAAGAATGTGCCTCGACCGCTCTCAAACAAATTTGCATGCAGCGGACCAATACCTGGATAATCCAACCCAGCTGAAATACTATGTGGTTCTACCACCTGTCCATCTTCTGTCTGCATCAGCAAACTTTTACTTCCATGCAGGATTCCCATTTTCCCAAGTTGTGTTGTTGCTGCACTCATACCACTGTTTACACCATGACCCGCTGCTTCAACAGCAACCAGTTGCACACTCAACTCATCCAAAAATGATAGAATGCACCGGCTGCATTACTGCCACCACCAACGCAAGCCATTACATGTGTTGGTAACTCACTGCCTGTTTTTTCTTTTAACTGCCAGCGTATTTCTTCACTGATCACACTTTGAAATCTCGCCACCATATCAGGATAAGGATGCGGACCAACCACGCTGCCGATTATATAATGTGTATCGTTGGGATTATTGATCCAGTCACGGATGGCTTCGTTGGTTGCATCTTTCAAGGTCTTGCTTCCGCTAACTGCGGGAATCACTTTTGCACCCAGCATTTTCATACGTGCCACATTCGGCGCCTGCCGTTCAATATCTTTTTCGCCCATGTACACAATGCATTCCACACCTTTCAATGCACATACGGTTGCAGTTGCAACGCCATGCTGTCCAGCACCAGTTTCTGCAATGATGCGTTTCTTTCCTAAACGTTGTGCCAGCAAAATTTGTCCAACCGTATTGTTGATCTTATGTGCACCAGTGTGACAAAGATCTTCCCGCTTTAAATAAATATTTGTGTTGAACTGTTTGCTCAAACGTTTTGCAAAATATAACGGTGTAGGACGGCCTACATAATCTTTCAGCAAGTCCCTGAATTCTTTCTGAAACTCTGTTTCATACATAATCTCCAGGTAACGGCTCTGCAATTCTTCCACATTGCGGTGCAGCATTTCAGGGATATAGGCCCCGCCGAATTTTCCGTAATAACCTTGCGATGAAGGTTGTTGATATGTTGTTGTCATTTTCATTTCTTTATGTAGCCAGCAACTGTGCTACTATTTTACTTTTGTTGCGTCGCACTCTTCTACCCCAATAAGTTTATTCACCATTTTTCTACTTACTCAAAATCTTTTCTATCAGCCCATATCCATAAACAGCATCTTCAATATATTTGTCGCTTAACATAAACCTGACTCGCTTTTTTTCTGAAAAAAAAAGCTAAATCTTGATCATATTCTGTGACATAGTATTTATTATCATCGTCATCTAATCTATAAAAGCCCAAAACTGGCATCTTAAAGATTTCATGATCTTTTGAAACCTTTCCAATTATTTTCCACTTCTTTTTAATTATCCCTAAGTCCCCAAACAAACATCTTAAAACAATCTTATCTAAGTTCACTTTAACTAACCCATCTTTTAACTTCAAACTCTTAGCCGATTTAAAAAAGAATCCTAAAACAGTTCCTTTAAAATTTGCTCTTATTACAACTCCAAAAGCAATGTCGTTGTTTTTTAATTTAAGTTTGAATACATCGCCTATCGAATACTTATTTTTCAAGACATCAATTATTAGTTCGTAAGTAAAACTGCTCTGCGAAGTCTCCAGACTTCGCAGTTTTATGCTAAAAGTCTCCCGACTTTTCTTTTTCTTTTCAATATCCTGTCAGAAACAGGATGCATAGCACCTCAAAGTCTAGAGACTTTGAAGAGCATCAAAACATCAAATCAGCTCAACATTCATAATCCCTCTCCCCAAAATATAATTCGATGCACTGGAATACAGATAATCTTCCGGCTTTTCAACAATACCTGCTCTTACAGGATTGTCATGTGTATAATCCAACTTTGTATCTGTAAATGCTTTGCTGAAACATTCTTCGGGATGATTATCGTTACTCCATATTTGCCATCCTTTATTATTTGGGTTTTTCGTTCCATAATATTTAAATTGATGCTTCATCCAAATACTCCTGCTTTCTTTTTCACTTTCTATAACCGTCACCATTTGTTTATGTGTAAATTTTTTAAAGTCACGAATAATATCACTTAATGTTTTTTTCTGTTTATCGTTTGCTCTTGCTATCAGGTGCATATGGTTACTCATAATTACATAAGCGTTTAAAATTAACTGCTCCTGTTGTTGGGCAAAACGCAATGCGTCCAATACAATATCTCTGTACACCTGCCGTGAAAACAAATCAATCCAACCACACACGGTAAACGTTAAGAAGTGTGTTGCAAACTGATCCCTTATCACATAACCATCTCTGAAATCTATATCCTTCATATAAGATATTTTCGTTTCTTTATATCAAGTCAGAGACTTGATGCATAGAACTGCGAAGTCTGGAGACTTCGCAGAGCAACCCCACACTCATCTCACTTGTCCAGCTTCGGCGGGAGTTCAGACAAAAACTTCCTCAACAAACCCATATCCTTCACCCCCGGCATTGTTTCAAATTTGCTGTTCACATCCAATGAAAACAGATCTTTCGCCACTTCTTCTTTTGCAAACTCTTTAACAGCTGCTGCATCAGTTGGTTCAATTCCGCCACTTAAGAAAAAAGGTTTGCCGATATTCAATCCCTTCAGCATGTCCCAGTTGAATTTCTTTCCCGTTCCTCCATATCCTGCACCCATGGTATCAAACATAAACATATCGCAGGCTTCATAATAGTCTTTGATCTTCCACGGAATATTATCATCTTCTGCAATACGGAATGCCTTGATCACTGAAATATAATCCGATACCTTTTCACAGAACTTGGGTGTTTCATCGCCATGCAGCTGCACCATATGCAAACCGAAATTCTCTACATGGTTAATGATCTCATCATAGGAAGCATTCACAAACACACCTACTTTATACACTTTCAGCTTTGCCCGCTTCACCTGTACACCGGTTAAATGCTTCAGCACAAATCTCGGCGACTTGTGATAAAAGATCATGCCTGCAAACTCTACACCCATTTCACCGAGTTGATGCATCTGTTCCAGGTCTGTCATACCGCAAACTTTAATACGCCCCCCTCGCCCCCTATCCATTCGACTAAGCTCAGGAGGGGAGCTGGTAACATCACTATTGTTGGTCAGTTCATTCATATTATACCAGTTTAAAATTAAACCGGCGAGCATCGTTATATATTTTCAACCTGTAACTTTTTCAAGCTCTTGACTTACTCCCTTTAGGGTTGGGGTTTTTATTTCATCCCCAGCTTAAACTGCAGCACTAATGCCATATCTTTTTCACCCGGTTCTTTTTCCACTTTGCTGTTAATATCCACTCCGTAAAAATCAGGATGTTTAAATGCTTTGATCTTTGCAATATCAGCCACACCAATTCCCCCACTCAGGAAAAATGGTTTTTCAATTTTGCTTTTTGCAATGATGCTCCAGTCGAACTGTTTACCGGTTCCGCCTTTCGCATCAGCACTTTTTGTATCGAACAGATAATAATCACAGGCTCCGTCATAAGGCGCAACCAGTTCATCAATAGAACCTGTTGTTTCATCAATACGGAATGCTTTGATCACTTCAATATCTTCATTCAAATCACTGCAGAATTCAGGTGTTTCTTCACCATGCAGCTGCACCACATCCAACCCATAATCTTCAATGGCATCGAGGATATCACTGTACGTTGGATTTACAAACACACCTACCTTCTTCAGATCATAATCTGCTTTCTTCACTTCTTTTTTATCGAGCTTTCCTTCCGCATATCTCGGAGAATCTTTGTCGAAAATAAATCCGGCAAAATCAATATCCAGTCCTTCTAACTGCTGTAACTGTTTCAGCTGTGTAATGCCGCAAACTTTAATATTCATGCTTTGGTTTTTAATGTTCTTACAAATTGTTCAAATGCCTTCCCGGGGTTTTCTTCTTTCATAAAATTTTCACCAATCAAAAATCCCCTGAATCCATTCTCTTTAAATAACAATATATTTTCTACTGAGCTGATACCGCTCTCGGCCACTTTTATTTTATCTGCAGGAATCTGTTTCGCCATCCGCAAACTCCGTTCAATATCCACTTCAAATGTTTTGAGGTTGCGGTTGTTGATACCCACAATTTCTGTTTCCTCACAAATATGCCCCAGCTCTTCTTCTGCGTGAAGTTCCAGTAAAACTTCCAATCCCAGCGATTTTGCAAATGCCGCCAACCGTTTTACTTCAGCTACTGTTAAACAGGCAGCGATGAGCAAAATTACGTCAGCACCCATTGACTTTGCTTCCGTGATCTGGTATTCATCCACAATAAAATCTTTCCGCAGAATCGGGATCTTATTTACCCTTGCTTTCACTAAGTCTTCCGTACTTCCGCCAAAGAACAGTTCATCTGTGAGCACACTCAAACAGGAAGCTCCGTTACTGGCATAAGCTGATGTTACTTCAATCACATCCACCTTGTCATTAATAATTCCTTTTGATGGTGATTTTCGTTTGAACTCTGCAATGATGCCGGTTCTTGTATCATCCAGCAAAAACTGTTTCAATGAAAGTACAGGTCTCGTATACAACACGGTTTGCTCTAATTCAGCAACAGGTTTCTCTGTTTTCTTTTTGATTACTTCTTCCCGCTTACTTTCAATGATGGTATCAAGTATATTCATTACTGCAGGCTGATTAATGTTTTCAAAGATTGATTGGCTCTTCCGCTTTCCAAACTTTCAACTGCTGCTGAATAGGCATCATCATAGGTTTGAAAATTTCCTGTGCAATACAATCCCATAGCCGCATTCGCCATCACCACAGCATTCTGCGCCCATGTTCCTTCACCGCTTAAAATCTTTGTAAAGATCTTTGCTGATTCTTCAATACTGTTTCCTCCATGCAGATCACTTGGCTGCACCATCCGTTTGCCTAACTGTTCAGGTGTCATGATCCGTTCGCCTTTATTGGTGATCACTTTGGTATCGTTGGTCAGTGATATTTCATCATATCCATCAAGACTGTGAATGATGGTAAATGCTCCGCCTGTTTGCTGCAATAAATAATTATACACTCTTGCCATTTCAAGATTGAACACACCCACCAATTGGTAAGCAGGATTGGCAGGATTCACCATCGGCCCCAGCATGTTGAAGAATGTACGCATGCCTAAATTTCTGCGGATTGGTCCAACTGTTTTTAATGCCGGATGAAACATCGGTGCATGCATGAAACAAATATTCGCTTCTTCCACTTCACGTTTTAAGTTGTCTGTACTGTTCTTGAATTTATAACCAAGCTGCTCCATTACATTACTTGCACCACTGATGGTGGAAGCACCATAGTTACCATGCTTGGCTACTTTTTGTCCGGCACCTGCAACTATAAAACAGGAAAGTGTAGATATGTTGAAGGTGTTTTTTCCATCACCACCTGTACCAACTATATCCAGTACATCATAACCACCAAGATCAACGGGCACGCAAAGTTCCAGCAAAGCATCACGAAAGCCCTGCAGTTCTTCAATGGTAATACTGCGCATAAGATAGACAGTCATGAATGCTGTTACTTCATGTTCGTTGTAAATGCTCTTGCCGATATTTACTAAAACATCTTTTGCAGCTTCTCTTGTAAGTGCCTTATGTTCAAATAAGTATTGTAAAATCTTTTTCACTCAGTATTATTTAGCTGTTTTAATAATGTGTACAACAATAAATCCTCCCTTCACTCTGTAGCAATTAATCCAAATACTTTTCATGCCTTGAATTAGAATTGATTCATCCTCTTCAATTTCTTTTTTTAATTCTTTTTGCATTGCGAGGCCAAAATATTTTATATCATTTAGAATAATGTTATCAACCCATTTGCTTTTCGCAGTTTCTAAATCCTTTGCAGATTCCTGAGAAATATAGGTACCGCCTCTGTAAGCCATAATAAATGTAAATAAGCTCATATGACAATTTTACTTTAACCAGTTTCTTAAAATATCTTCTCCCACCGGCGTCAACACACTTTCCGGATGAAACTGTACTCCCTGCACATCAAATGTTTTATGCTGCAATGCCATGATCATTCCTGTTTCATCTACGGCAGTAATTTCAAGATCAGCAGGAAAGTCTTCTTTATTAACCACCCAACTATGATAACGGCCAACTTCGATCGTGTCTGGCAGATTGTTCAATACTGCATTTTGTTTTTTGGATCTTGGGTTTTGAATGTTGATCGGCGTTGCCACTCCATGAAAAACAGTTGACAGATTCGTCAGCGTTCCGCCAAATGCCTGACCAATTGCCTGGTGACCCAGACAAACTCCGAGAATAGATTTGGTTGATGCATATTCTTTGATCAAAGGCAACAACAACCCTGCTTCTTCAGGAATTCCCGGGCCTGGTGATAAAATAATTTTATCATAGTCCTTTACTTTTCCAATGGAATCTGGTCGTTACGATACACATCCACTTTAATATGTGTGATCTTCTCAACCAGGTGAACAAGGTTGTAGGTAAAGCTGTCGTAATTATCGAATACTAATATGCGCATATTAAAACCCTCCAAATCCCGCCTTGCGGGACTTACTGCTTTGGTAATTCTTTTGAATTGTTAATTAAATTTTCAACTATAGTATTTATTTCATCGAGTACGCTATCTATACTTTTAAAAACACGTTCATTTGTAAATCGAATAATTGTATTACCCCATTCCTTTAAATCATTCTCACGCTTCAGGTCATTGTCTTTTACTTCCTTCACATTGTGAATGCTCCCATCAATTTCAATGATCAGCCTGAGCTTATGACAATAAAAATCTGCAATGTAAATACCTATTGGATGCTGTCTTCTAAACTTTAATCCTTTCACACCTGCTTTTAAATGATTCCACAAAAGACTTTCAGCATCCGTCATATTCCGACGCAGATCTTTAGCCAATTCAAAAATCAAGTGGCTGGCATTATTAAACATGCCGTCGTTTTTAAATGCTGATTTATGTTTCTTTTGTTCACTCATTTTTTATACTGATCAATTTTGCATTCAGCAGCAAGTCTCCCTTTAGGGAGATTTAGAGGGTTTCTGCTCTTTCAATTGCTTTCTTCAACGCACCCAGTTTATTATTTACTTCCTGTAATTCACTTTCCGGTTTGCTGGCTGCAACAACACCTGCTCCTGCCTGGTAAATCAATGTATTGGCCTTGCTTAAAAAAGTACGGATCATGATGGCATGATTGCAGCTTCCGTCAAAACCCATAAAACCAATACCACCACCATAATAACTCCTGGCTGTTGTTTCAAAAGAATCGATCAATTGCATGGCTTTGATTTTGGGTGCCCCGCTCAATGTACCTGCAGGAAATGTTTTGGCCAGCAGTTCAAACGGGTTGGAATCAGGACGAACTTTTGCAACTACTTCACTTACCAAATGAATAACATGACTGTAATACTGTACCTGCCTGTAATGCGCCACACTTACTTCATCACATACACGACTGAGATCATTTCTTGCAAGATCAACCAGCATTACATGTTCCGCATTTTCTTTGGCATCTTTCAATAAGCGTTCTGCTTCCTTCTGATCAATGATATCATCACCAGTACGCTTGAAAGTTCCTGCAATGGGATGCACGACTGCTTTACCATTGCTGATGATGATCTGTGATTCAGGTGACGAGCCCATTAATTTATAATCGCCGTAATCAAAGAAAAATAAATAGGGTGAAGGATTGATGCTGCGCAGGGCACGGTATACGTTGAATTCATCACCACTGAATGATTGCTGAAACCTTCTGCTCAGTACAATCTGGAATACATCGCCCCGGTGACAGCTGGCAATTCCTTTCTTCACCATTTCCACATAGGCTTCATTCGTAATATTCGAACTCTCTTCCCCTTTTATTTCAAATGGGTAAACAGGAACATCTTTGCTGCGGATCAAACTTTCCACCACGGCAAAATCACTTTCAACACCTGCTATTTTATTTTCGCAGATGAACAGTTCATCTTTATGATGATTGATCGCAATCACATACTGATACAAACGGTAACGCATCAATGGAATGGCAGGTGGCTCTTTGCGTTCTGCATTCAGTTTAATTGTATCGAAGAATTGAACTGCATCATAAGTAGTATATCCATACAATCCCTGTGCAAACTTTGCTTCTTTACAATCGCCGCTTACTTCAAAATGATTCATGAACTCAAACAGCAGCGTTGGTACTTCGCCCGGTTCTTTTAATTCAGTGCGTTCCGGTTTTTGCCCCGGCAGTTTGAATTCAATACTTTTTGAGGAAGTAATTTCCATCCCAGCAATGGCATTGATGCCGATAAATGACCAGCTGTTTTCGGCTGCATGATGATCTGTACTTTCAAGAAGGATGGTATCCCGGAACCTGTCACGCAGGCGCAGGTAAATGCCTACCGGGGTAAACACATCGGCCAGCATTTTTTTACAACTTGTTTTAATTTCAATTTTCTTCATGACCCTAAAATCGTTTCAGTTTGAGCAAATAAAAAACCCCGGGATTATCCGGGGTCTGAATATGATTGAACAATCACAGTAATAGCATTACAGACCCCTTAGAGTTGTATGCCACCACCACTGATTATTAATGATTGTTTTGTTCATTGCTTGGCAAAGATGTAGCATGGAGACTGAATAATCAAATTTTTTTTCAAAGCTGTTCAAAATTTTACCGGGATTAAACAAATGATTGTTTATTTGTACAGCTTAACAATTCAGAAGCAAACAGTTTCCGAACTTTACTTCTATCATTTAAACAATGCCACATGAAAAAATTAGTCTTTCTTTTAATTACGGTTATAACAGTAACAGCAGTTTTGTCTTTTTCCAAACAGCAAACCAATCCTGATGCAATCCTTGGTTCGTGGAAAAACGGTGAAGGAACAGGCATTATCCAGATTTATAAAAACGGAGAAAAGTATCAAGGGAAGATTACCTGGTTAAAGGAACCAAATGATCCTGAAACAGGCAAACCGAAACTGGATAAAAAGCATCCTGATGAAAAAAATCATTCCCGGCCTGTAATGGGGCTGGTGAATATGTGGGGCTTTACCCATACTGCCGACAAAGAATGGACAGGTGGAAAAATCTATGATCCCAAGAATGGAAAAACCTATTCCTGCAAAATAGCCATGGAAAATAATAACACATTAAAAGTTCGTGGTTATATCGGCATTTCGCTTATTGGAAGAACTGATACCTGGACAAGACAGTAAAACAAGTTATGGGTTAGAAGTTGTGTGTTACGGGTTGGAGTGTTTTTGACATTTGCAGTTTGTTTCTTTGTTTTCGGTTTGCTTTCTTGTGCCCAGTTTTGCGTGCAGCTTGCAGTGAATAGCTAAAAGCTGATTTACAGCCATACAACTTTATCCGGCTGTTCCAATGCATAACGTGTAATAAGACTTCTTACAAAATCATACTCGGGATACATCTCCAATTTATTTCTAAGATCCTCTTTTGATGAAAGATCAAAATCAGGAGCTACATAACCCATCCCATAAAATTTTCCGTCTTCCATTAAAATGCAACTGTCCTGGTTGTTGAAATAAGACCTTTCCCTGATAGCAAAACTGGGCATTTCCTTTTTCATCTGTTCCACTGCACTCATAACTCTTGTATTGTAATCAAGAGGTTTTTCTTTTTGCCCGCAGGCCCCTTTGCATGTTTCTGAACTGCATTCAACATCTGTTGATCTGTCAATAAAACAGAGTTTGTGGCATAAGGAAAACTCATTGGCTATCTTTTTCAATTCAGCCATCCCTTCATACTTATTGTAAAAGAATTTAACTGCTGAAAGATGTTTGTGTTTACGGTCAATTGCCAGGCGCAGGTAACCATTACCATCTTCATACATATACAACCCATAGCTGGCTTCATATCCTTTAATTGCCCGGTTGTACTTTGGCCAGAGACGTTTAATTTCAATTGTCTCGAGTACATATGCCATTAACTCTGTTCCACATTGCCGGAAAGAGATCCGGTGAATATTCCGTAAAAACTCCTGTTTCTGCCTGCTGGGTTTATTATTGGAGAAATGACTCACAACCCTTTTTTTAAGCTGAATTGCTTTTCCTACATAAACAATCTTATCCTTTGCATCATGAAAATAATAAACGCCGGGGGTCAAAGGCAATTGATCAATGTCTTCCTTATTCAGGTACAAGGGAAGGAACTGTTCTTTTGATTGTTTGCCGATCATTGTATGCAGATGATTGTTGACATCACTCTGCTTCAGCTTTTTGAATAATTCAACAGTTGCCCTTGCATCGCCTGCCGCCCTGTGTCGGTTATAAAGCGGAATTTCGAAATGTTTACAGAGATTCCCCAGACTGTAAGAAGCCAACTTTGGAAAAATCTTCCGTGTATATCTAACCGTACAAAGCTTTTTACAGTTCAGTGTGTGCCCGTGCTCCTGTAACTGATGATTGACAAAAGAATAATCAAAGTTCACGTTATGGGCCACAAATACCTTCCCCTGGAACAATTCCATCAACTTGGGAGCAATTTCCTCAAATGAAGGGGCTAACTGAACCATTTCATCAGTAATGCCGGTCAGAACCTGGATAAAATGCGGAATCGGTTGGTGGGGATTGACAAGTGTTTCGAACTGGTCAATGATTTCCTGCCCATCATAGATGTAAACAGCAATTTCGGTAATGCTGTGGCCTGAAGCATAGCCGCCGGTGGTTTCAATATCAGTAATGGCGTATAACACGGATTTCGAAATTAGCATTTCCAACGGTGTTGAAAGCCAAAATAACAGTCAATAATTTTGACGGGACGGAAATCTGTGTTACCTTCATATTGTAATTTACCGATTACTTACTGCCTGTAGTGAATTTAACAGTTAAATCAGTGTAGTTCTGATTATTCCCGTACCCCTGTGAAAGAGTATTTTTAACTTTTTAAAACTACAAATTATGGCATCAAACTCATCGCACATGAGCGAAACAGCAAAAACAACTGTTTTAGTTCTTGTGTTTTTCGCAGCAATTGCTTTAGTGACTCTTTTAATGTTCAGCTAAGTAATTGCCTTTGTAATGAACTTTACTTTCTGTCTGCTGAAATAAGCAGAGGTTAATTCTTTACTCTTTGAAAGCCCCGGAAATTGGGGCTTTTTTCATTTGTACCACTTCAATCTCTTTCAAAAAAAGGTTTTTTTGGCTTATTTTTTTCAAATTCAGATTTGTTCATTTGTGAAATCGTTTTTATATTGCTATTGTTATCGCTAACATCCTTCCTGAATAACTGCTCCATCTCCTTTAAGACCGAAACAATCATTTCTTAGAAATAAGACTGTAAAACTGTTTATAAACAACCAAAAACAACAATCATTATGAGAAAAATGACACAATTGATGGCAGTATTAATTACTTCTGCCGCTTTATTTTCAGCATGCAAAGGCGACACCGGTGCTATGGGGCCTCAGGGTTTAACAGGCCCTGCCGGTTTAACCGGCCCTCAGGGTATCATGGGACCATCTGGCCCCGTTGGTGCAACTGGTGCAACTGGTGCAACTGGTGCAACTGGTGCTACCGGAGCAACTGGACCTGCCGGTTCTTTGAGTAATGTTATTTACTCCAGTTGGTTAACTATTGCAAACTGGGCTGACACTGCAGGTCTTTATGCAGGTGGTGTTAATACCTCAGGTGCAAGTGGAAGAAGAGGTTATGTTGCTACAGCGAGCATTACCGCTAATATCATTAATCAAGGAATAGTAGTTTCATATTTTAAACAAACTGCTGCTGCTGCTGCCAGCGGTATACCAACTGTTTTATCCGGGACTGCAGTTTACTGGTCTATTACGCTTGACCACGCTTTAACTGTTGGAAGAGTAACTTACTTTGCCTCACGACTTGAGTTGGGCTCTTGGTCTGCTTCTGAAAATGGCAGAATAGAAGGTGGGCAATATCGCTATGTAATAATTCCAGGCGGAACTGCAGGAGGCCGTTTTGTTAGTGGCCCTGCTATAGGATATACTATTCAGCAAATCAAGAGTATGAGTTATGAGCAGGTTACTTCTCTGTTCAAAATTCCTGCTAATGGTACTAACCAAAGATAATTTTAAACTTACATTATGAGAAAAGAGGTTGGCTTTGCCAGCCTCTTCTTTTTAATACATCACTCATCTTATGCACACAACCCTGCATTCCTTAACTTTGCCATCCTAAAAAAGCAAGAATCCGGCATGGAACTGAGCAAAAACTTTGAGCACAAGGCATCTGAAGAAAAATGGTATGATTACTGGAATGAAAAAAAATACTTTCACAGCACACCTGATAAAAGGGAGCCTTATACAGTTGTAATACCCCCTCCCAATGTAACCGGCGTGTTACACATGGGGCATTGCCTCAACAATACCATACAGGATATCCTTGTCCGCCGTGCCCGGATGATGGGGAAAAATGCATGCTGGGTTCCGGGTACTGATCATGCGTCTATTGCCACCGAAGCAAAGGTTGTACAGATGCTCCGTGAAAAAGGAATTCAAAAAGCTTCTCTCACGAGAGATGAATTTTTAAGCTATGCCTGGGAATGGAAAGAGAAATACGGAGGCATCATTCTGCAACAGTTGAAAAAACTTGGTTGCAGTCTTGATTGGGACAGAACATCCTTCACGATGGATGAAGATTACTATAAAAGCGTTATCAAAGTTTTTATTGATCTGCATGAAAAAGGAATTATCTACAGAGGCCTGCGCATGGTTAACTGGGATCCTGTTGGGAAAACAGCTTTGAGTGATGAAGAAGTTATTTTTAAAGAGATTGATTCGAAGCTCTATTATGTAAAATACCCGTTGGCAGATGATGGAAGCAAGTTCATTACTGTTGCAACCACAAGACCTGAAACCATTTTAGGTGATGTGGCTATTTGTGTTCATCCAGCTGATGAACGCTATAAAGCATGGATCGGCAAAGAAGTAATTGTGCCAATCATCAACCGCAGAATACCCATTATTGCAGACGAATATGTGGATGCAGAATTCGGAACCGGTGCATTAAAAATTACTCCTGCCCATGATAAAAACGATAATGAGCTGGGCAGAAAACATAACCTGAAAGCTCTCAATACTCTGGATGAAGAAGGACGTTTTACATCGGCGGATTTAACGGACGAAAATCCATCTGAACTTGTTCTCTCTTATAACAAAGTTGATCGTTTTGAATTGAGAAAAAAGATTGTAGATGATATTGCTCAATTAAATCAAATTGAAAAAATTGAAGATTATAAAGGACAGGTTGGTACAAGTGAAAGAACAGGTGCCATCATAGAATCACGATTGAGTTTGCAGTGGTTTATGAACATGAAGGAATTCTTAAACAGAAATCCAGAAACCTTAAGCTCTGTAATGAATGATGAAATAAAATTTCATCCCGAAAAAACAAAAAACACGTACAGCCACTGGCTGACAAATATTAAAGACTGGTGTATTTCAAGACAGTTGTGGTGGGGACAGCAAATACCTGCATGGTATGATACAGATGGTAATTATGTTGTTGCTACAACTCATGACGAAGCAGTAAAACAGTATGAAGCGAAATACGGCCAACAACCACCGAACAACTGCCAGCTTGCTCAAGATGAAGATTGTCTTGATACCTGGTTTTCTTCCTGGCTCTGGCCAATGGAAGTATTTAAAGGCATCAGTAATCCGGGCAATAAAGATGTTGAGTATTATTATCCTACATCAACACTTGTGACCGGACAGGATATTATCTTCTTCTGGGTTGCAAGAATGATCATGGCGGGCTATGAATACAAACAGGAACTGCCGTTTAAAGATGTTTATTTCACCGGAATGGTAAGAGATAAGCTGGGAAGAAAGATGAGTAAGCAATTAGGTAACTCTCCAGACTTACTGGAACTGATTGATAAATATGGTGCTGATGCAGTACGTTTCGGCATTATGTTCTCCTCTCCTGCCGGCAATGATTTAATGTGGGATGAAGGCAGCAATGACCAAGGAAGAAATTTCAACAATAAAATCTGGAATGCACTGAAACTGGTGAAGATGTGGGAGGGAAAACAGGTTACAGGTTACAAGTTACAAGTTACCGATAACCAGCAACCTGTAACCGGAAACTTTGCTGTTTTGTGGTTTGAAAACAGGCTGAATGAAGTAAAGGCAGAAATAGAGCAACAGTTTAAAGAGTTTAGATTAAGCGAAGCATTAAAGACCATCTATTCACTGATCTGGGATGATTTCTGCAGCTGGTATTTAGAATGGGTGAAACCAGGGTTTGAACAACCGATTGATGCAGCAGTATATGAAAAAACAGTTGGTTTCTTTGAAGAACTGATGCAGATGCTTCATCCGTTTACTCCCTTCATCACTGAAGAAATTTATCATGAGCTGAGAGAAAGAAAGGAAGGTGATGATATTACTATCAAACAGGCAACCGCTTCAACTAAACCAACTATTGAAATATTGCAGCTTGCTTCTTTATTAAAGGAAGTGATTACTGCATTGCGTGATGTACGGGTAAAAAACCAACTCAAACCAAAAGACAGTATTAAGCTTTCAATTGAAACAAACCAGCAGAAAGCTTATCAAACAATTGAATCTATTCTAGCCAAACAGGTAAATGCAGAAAGCATTTCTTATGGTTCATCTACGGTTGCTGCTTCGATTTCATTTGTTGTACAGAAAGATAAATTCTACATAGAAACAGAAAAAGAAATTGATACAACCTCACAAAAAGAACAATTACTGAAAGACCTTGATTACCTGAAAGGGTTTTTATCTTCTGTTGAAAAGAAACTGGGCAATGAACGTTTTGTTCAAAATGCAAAACAGGAAGTAATTGAGATTGAGCGCAGGAAAAAGGCTGATGCAGAAGCAAAGATCAGGGCAATAGAAGAAAGCTTAGCTTCGTTATAGATTAAATGTTACAAGGTTTATGAAAAGCCCGATAAAGAGTTTTCTGTTTCTGACTGTATTCATCATTGCATCAGTCATGAATTCTTCAGCGCAGCAAAAGCCCGCCCCTACCCTTAAACCGCCGCCATTACAATCTTTCTGGGGCACAACAAAGGGTGGTGATCTTCCATTGGAGTTTGTACTGAGTGTGCTCGATTCAGCGGTATGGGTAATTGATGATAAAAAGAACCGCTACGCTATTTCACGTTTTATTGTTGTGTACAGAAGTAAAGATAAATTTGAGGATGAAAAAACCGGTGAGCTCAAAACCAGGTTCAATCCCAATTCAACCAGTGTAAAAAACTCCGCTTTACTTCCGGAATTATGGCGGAAGAATCTTTATGAAACCATTAAAAAAGATGATGAACTAATCATTGCTGATATCATCGTAAGAGATAAAAAAGGCAATTACTTTTCTGCACCTGATGTAAAGATTGTCATCAAATAAGAAATAGAAACACGGATAACACAGATTAATACGGATTTTGTATCAATTCTTACCTGTCAATCCGTTTCATCAGCGTTTCTATCCCATCAATACAAATTCAACGGCAAAATAATTTCAAACTGATTGGCATTTCTTCCCGGCTCAATTAAATCTGTATCCAGCAAACGGCTGTAGCGAATCCCAAAACTGGCGAAGAAGGTATTGTAAAGTCTTGTATCAAAATACAATTCTGCACCTGCTGTATTTAAAGGAAATACTCTTCCGGTACGCAAGCTTCTGCCCTTTGTATAATCATAAAACACATTTGCCCTTACACGCAGAAAATACACAAGATTGGCAATGCCGAATTCAGGATAACAAATAGGGAAATGATAGTTGGCGCTCAGTCTCAGCATGCGTGGAAAATTCACAGAATTATATCCTCTTGCAAATGGAAAACTGCTGGAGAAAACGGCGCCCCTGATAGTGTCTCTTGCAAACAATGATCCCATCACAATGAAATGATGGTTCTTGGCAATGCCGGGAAAATACAGGGCAGCATTCGCTAATACCTGGTTCCCGAATCTTCCATTAACAGTGCGTTTGTATTGTAATGATAAACTTTGCGCCCATCTCGGGAAGATATGCTGCGATGCCCGCTGACTCTGACTCAACCAACGTACAGATGAGTTGATATAGTTAAACCGGTCGTCCTTTACAAACGTTTTTGCCAGACCGGTGAAACTTAACTGTTCTGTATTGAAGGTAGTTGCAAAGGTTAAATTCTGATACATTCTTCCACTTGTAAGATTCAGCGGAATAGAAATTCCAACATTTGCATTCAACTGGTTCCAGGTAATGGTTGTGTCCTTATTGATCCGTTCGTTCCTGTTCCATGTTTGTGAACCGCCCACAGAAATAAAGGGAAACCATCCGCCATAAATTAAATTGGCAGCTACCTGGTGATACCCTTCATTACGATTATAATAATAACTGTATTCACTCACAAAAGTGTTTAATACATTTTCACTAAAAAAAGTAAGTCCGTAATCTGGTTCTGACAGTGTTGGTCTCCAGCTGTGAATATTCAATAACTTAAATGCAGGTTTATAACGGATCACTTCTCCCGGTTGCTGCTGCACATTTTTCATGAGATCAGTATGAGCAAATGACTTTGGAGAGAGATACAGATTGGTTAAAGGTTCCAGCTTTTCTATCTTCTGCAACTGCATTTCATTGATTGGCCTTTTCAATAACATTCTTCCGTCGGTACTGAATGTATTCCAGATCAATGAATTTGTTTTTTGATCAATGGTTGCCTGGTAATTTCCATTGGTCAATTGTGCCACTTTAAATAAAGATTTATTTTTCAAATCATACAGGAACAACATATCGCCTTCTTTCTGTGAAGCTGTAAACAAAATTGTATCTCCTGCTACCTGCACAAAACCGATTGGCGTATTGGTAAAAGGCAATAAGATGGTTTCTTCTTTGGTTGATAAATCAGTTTGCAGCAAAGCCATTTCTCCTACTGCATTTCTCACTGCACTTATAACAGAAGTATTGTTTGCCGTAAATTTTGGATAGGTATAAGAATACTTATTAGGGTTGGGTAAATTAATTTCTGTTTGATTCTTTACATCAATCATCTGCAAAAACCATTTCTGATCAGTTCCTACCTGCACAGCAACAACCTGTTCCCCATCAGCTGAAATATCAGGCATAAATAATCTTGACCTGCTGCTGATCTTTTTTACTTCATCTGTTTCTGTGTTCCAGATTTTAACAACAGAATAATCTTTCCATCCCCAGCGTGGATGCGGCTCAAAGGCTGTGTACACAACATTTCCATTCTTTGATGAATAATAATTATCAGCAGAGATATCCTTTACCCTCAGTTTTTTTTGAGTTCCGTCAGCATCAATCCTTGTCCAGATTGGTATTTGTTTATAGCTTGATTTCAATACAAGCATTGAGCCGTCTTCCTGTACAAGTGGATAGCGGTAAGCTGTTACATTATTCTTTGATGGCTTTGTGAATGGCTGTAATGTTTGATAGGTTGTTGAAGTATCAACATTCATTTTTTGTTGATAAAATGTAAAAGCATCAGCAACAAATTGCTTATACTTTATTCCTGTATGCCGTTTCACTGCTTTTTGAAACGGATAGATAACTCCTTTATAATCCAATGCATCATCGGTTACTTTCGTCCAGAAATCTGTATCATACTTTTCTCTTCCATAACTCACCAGTAAATAACCGAGGTCATAATGATTGGGAACAAAATGACGGTATGAACCATTCCGCAGCTTCTGGTAACTGTACTTTTTATGATCGAGCCACAATGAACGGTAAGAATTAAAAAAATCAGGAAGCCTTCCCCTGCCCTGTGTAGTATTCATTGTTTCCTGCCATACAGCATCGCCTTCCCAAAACCAATCAGGAACAGCCGCACCCATTCCTAAAAACTGTCCTTCCTGTCCAAGGAAAACTCCAGCAATTTTTGGAATTACTTTATTGAAATTGGAAAACTGTTCAACATGTCTGAATTCATGAATGGTTAATGACTGATGCCAGTTTAAAGAGCTTGCTGAAAGATTGTGCAGATCGGGCATCATAAAAAAATCACTGCGCCAGGGAGCCGGACCAACATACGCATTCGATGATGTTGTTTGACCCTGTAATACAATATCAAACTTGCGGAGTTTGGTTCCCAGTGAAGCAGGAGGATTTCTCGCCAGCTGGTGCGATAGCCACGCAACTTCTCTTGCTTCTTTTTCCAACGCTTTTGGAAAAATGATACGCACTGTATCTGTATTGAGCTGGTATAATTTTAAAGAAGGCGGGTTTCCTCCAAATACCTGAGCTGAGGATTCTGATCCAATCAGCAGCAATAAAACAACCGTATATATGTGTCGCATAATTTTATTCATGAAAAATACTGAAGTCTTTGAATAAAATAACATCTTCCGTTATCTTTAAAGCAATCAATTATTATGCTCCTTCTCGCCCTTTCCATTGCACCCGGTATTGCCATCAGTTTGTTTATCTTTTTAAAAGACCGTTTCAACCGTGAACCGGGCTTAAACCTGATTGTTTGTTTTTGCTTGGCTGCCTCAGTATACTTCCTGCCGTTATTATTCAATTACTCACTACGAAACCATTGGAACAATTCATGGGCAGTGGTATTGCTTACACAGCTGTTTTTGCTTACCTGATTGTTGGAACCAGTGAAGAATGGAGCAAGTATATCATGCTTCGCTTTTATGCGTTTCCAAAAAAAAGTTTTGATGAGCCTTATGACGGCATCGTGTACAGTGTAATGGTGGGAATGGGTTTTGCAACCGTTGAAAATATCGGTTATGTAATGCAGCATGGAATGACGACCGCTTTCCTGCGGATGTTTCTTTCGGTTCCTGCTCATGCTACTTTTGCAATTATTATGGGATACTTCGTAGGCAAGGCAAAATTCATCCCTGAGAAAAGAAGTTTTTATACACTCACAGGATTATTCTGGGCCATCTTTTTTCACGGCACATATGATTTCTTTCTGTTCCTGCAGGGAAACAAAGTGGTGAATCAATTTTTAAGTGACGGCTTATTGTTTCTTGGTGCTGTAACATCGTTCATTGTTGCTATCCGCTATTCAAGAAAAGCAATTCAAGAACATGTGAATACATCCCGTAAAATGTTTCCGCTTGATGAAAGGGCGATCAAAAATGATCAGGTGTAATAATCGTATCCACCGTTAACTGAAACCTTTTGAAGTCTTTGATGACATCAAGCTGGACAATAAATTAACCATTTGGCAGTTATATTTACAGGGAAAATAGCCTTAAATTTGCCACAAATGATAGCAACAGCAAAAAATTATGATGCAATCTGTTTTCAGTTGAGAAATAACCTTTATTCTCAATTGCAAAATCCCTTGAAGCGAGAGTTGAACCGCCTTTCTAATGATATAAAAAAATTAATCACTTCAGGAAAAAAAATCCAAGCACAATCTGTTGGTATTCTTAGCCAGGTTTTTAGCCTAAGGATTAAGGCTCTTAAATGGTTATCTGCCGATATGAATTTCGATTATTTGGAAATGTTTAAGGATGTTTTTCCACAAATAGAAGAATTAAAGTCAAATAAGAAACTTGAAGTTTTAACTGACAATATCCTCTTCGCTTTACGTTGTAACCAAAGAGTTGTAGAATCAATAATGAATTATAGCGAATTTCCCTCAGAAACATTTTCTTCAACCCTTACAGAATTTCCTGACATAACCTATCAACAGTTTATTGGATCATTAACAGTTGCAAATCTTGATGATGAGACAACACAAAAAATTGTGGATTGGACCAATGCATCTCTGCATATTGAATTTGTACTGTTGGCAACTGATATTATTGGTGATGAAAAAATAAAAATTTCGGATAAAACCATTAATGAATTAGCTTTTCTTATTGCAGATGCAGCACAGGAATATTCTGCATTGGCAACAGAATTAGGTATTTTAAAATCTTATTCTGTACGACAATCATTTTCAAACTTATCTTTCGACAATAGCTTTACCAAAGAACAAAAACAATTCGCTGACTTGGGCTTGGACGATTTTGCCATAAATATTTTAAATTAATGAAGCAAAATTATACCAAAGGTGAAATCATAAATGTCAATCTTGGCAAACCTCCAAAAGAAATAAAAGGACACGAACAGGGCTTAGAAAGACCTTGTGTTGTAGTTAAATCATTTAATAATCTTGATCTGGCTATTGTAGTCCCATTGACAACCAAAGAAGCGAAATACAGTTTATTCACAATTGTAAAAATCCTGAAAGGTACCGCAGGACTTACTGCGGACAGTTACGTTTTATGCCATCAAATCAGAACAATTTCATTTGACAGAATTACTGGTAAACGGTCAAGATTAGATAATAAAGATATTTTAAAAATCCATGCGGTTCTTATTGACACGTTAGAACTTTAGTCTATTAGTGTAAGTCAAACACATCAACAAATACCCAGTCAACGGAAAGTCCCAAAGGTTATGCATTATGATGATCCACCAACTTTTTCATCATCTCTGCTCCAACTGCATCTGATGATGCACCATATCCATTTACAAACACTCCTTTATGTCCGTCTCTTGATTCAATTGCATAAACGATCGCTTCATCATTAGGATCGGTATCACCCTCAAAACGGTAGATCTCTTTTATTTCAAACTCTTCAGGAGTTAGATTAAGATCAGGATTAAAACATTGAAGTGAATTTGTCTGCAGATTAAAATCAAGAACAAATCCTCTTTCTCTTAACCCATTAATTGCTTCGGTTACTGTATCGTAATTGTACATAGATGTTTTGTTTATTTAATATTTAAAAATAATTTCATCCATTCAAAGGTAACTACCGTCAGAATTATCCGTCCGACGAGGGGTCAGGCGTACCTCGTACATCTAACATCGTACATATCTAAACCATCACCTGCGTTTGCTTCAACACTCCCATCACAAACACACTCTGCACATTGCCGATGTTTTCGCTCTGACTCAGTTTGTTTACATGGAAATTATAATAGTCATCCATGTTTTCTGCTACCACCTTCAGCATAAAATCAAATTCACCTGAAATATTATAACATTATATCACCTCACTCAGTTCATTGATATGCTTAATGAATTTTGTGCCGGCATTTTTGCTGTGTTCTTTCAGCGATACATAACAGATCACCATCAACCCCTTTTTTACTTTTGCAGGGTCAATTAATGCAGTATATTGTTTGATAACCCCACTTCTTTCAAGCGATTTAATCCGTTCATGCACAGGTGAAATGCTTAGATTGACTTTATCCGAAATTTCCTTCACCGTAATCAAAGCATTTTGCTGCAATAGACGAAGAATACCGAGGTCAATTTTATCTAACGAAATTGACTTGAAGTGATTTGTTCTGTTTTAATCGTTTTTGCCATACTGAAAAAGGATATTTTTCTTTTAATGACACCAAATTAGAATATTTTCCTGAATTTATTCACATTCGTATTATTTTCATCTGAAAAATTAACTTTGTGTCTTAAATTATAAAACATGTCAACTCTTACAAGAAACAAAATTGACTTCGATCTGAAGTATAAGGTAAAAGATATCAGCCTGGCTGAATGGGGCCGCAAGGAAATCCGTTTGGCTGAAGCAGAGATGCCGGGCTTAATGGCGATCCGTGCTGAATACGGTCCGTCACAACCATTGAAAAATGCACGTGTTGCCGGTTGTTTGCACATGACCATTCAAACAGCGGTGCTGATTGAAACATTAACTGCATTGGGTGCAGAAGTTAAATGGAGCTCTTGTAATATCTTTTCTACACAGGATCATGCTGCTGCTGCCATTGCTGCTGCAGGTATTGGTGTATTTGCGTGGAAAGGACAAACAACTGAAGAATCTGATTGGTGCATTGAGCAAACATTGTTCTTCGGTTCACCTGAGCGTCCGTTGAATATGATCCTTGATGATGGTGGTGATTTAACCAACATGGTGCTGGATAACTATTCTGAACTGGTTGCAGGAATCAGAGGTCTTTCTGAAGAAACTACAACTGGTGTTCACCGCTTATATGAGCGTATGTCGAAAGGTACATTACCAATGCCTGCTATCAACGTAAATGACAGCGTAACGAAATCTAAGTTTGATAATAAATACGGTTGCCAGGAAAGCTTGGTTGATGCGATCCGTCGTGCAACTGATGTAATGATGGCTGGTAAAGTAGCAGTAGTTGGTGGGTATGGTGATGTGGGTAAAGGAAGTGCTATGAGTTTACGTGGTGCAGGTTGCCGTGTTATTGTTACGGAAATTGATCCGATCTGTGCGTTACAGGCTGCCATGGATGGCTTTGAAGTAAAGCGTATGATTGATGCAGTGAAAGAAGCTGATATTATTGTTACTGCTTCAGGTTGCCGTGATCTGATCACCGGTGAACATTTCAAAGCAATGAAAGACAAAGCCATTGTTTGTAACATTGGTCACTTCGATATTGAAATTGATGTTGCCTGGTTAAATACAAACTATGGGCATACAAAAGATACCATCAAACCACAGGTTGATTTGTATAATATCAATGGTAAAGATGTGATCTTATTAGCTGAAGGCCGTTTGGTAAACCTCGGTTGTGCGACAGGACATCCTTCATTTGTAATGAGTAATTCATTCAGTAACCAAACACTGGCGCAGATTGAATTATGGCAGAACTACAGCAAGTACGAAAACAAAGTGTACGTTCTTCCTAAACACCTCGATGAAAAAGTGGCTCGTCTTCACCTTGCAAAAGTGGGTGCTCAGTTAGATGAGTTGACAACTGCACAAAGTGAGTACCTCGGTATTCCACAGAATGGTCCGTTCAAATCTGATCTGTACCGTTACTAAGAAGAAGATTATAAGAAAATAAAAGAACCCGTCTCTTTCGAGACGGGTTCTCTGTTTTTATCAGAAGGGAGATTACTATTACTTTTGCAAATATGATTGAGATCAGTTTTTGTAAAAGTGCCCGTCTCTAATTTTGCTATACTATCAGTTCCATTCTGTGAAACAATTTATCAGTATATTATTTTTCTTCCCCTGCTTGCTCAAACATTCAGCATGAGCTTTAAAGTTGCAGCCTACTACATCAACAATACAGCTTATGTAAAAAACTGTGTAAACAAAGAAAAGCCAAAATTAAAGTGCAACGGAAAATGCCAGTTAGTTAAACAGATACAGGAAGAAGAAAAACAAAGCCAGGAAACACCTTTGCGTAAAACAGATAACCGTAACGAAATATTTTCTTCAAGATCCTATCCTCCCCGCTGCACAATTACTGCTTTATTCAAGTCGATAACTCATAACAGTTGCTATCCATCAGGCAATGCTGTAGGTATTGCCATTTCGATATTTCATCCCCCTGAACAAGCTGCTTCTTCTCCCATTTTTTTTAACAGATAGTGTAAACGGGCTGATACTGCTTTGAATTCAAACTGCAGTAACTGTCCTGCATGCATCATTGTGATTAACTTAATTAAATTATTATGTTCAGGAAATATATAATATCACTATTGGGTGGGGTTGCCTTGCTGCTCTTATCAGCACCCTCATTTGCTCAGCAAACAACAATTCTTATTAAAGATGCTTCTACCAGCGAAATAATTGAGCATGTAAGTTTCATCTATGGAACACAAAAAGGTCACTCAGGAAAATCTGGGAAAATTTCTTTTTTGATACAGGAAGGTGTTTCCTTAATTCTTTCACATATTTCATATAATGAATACATCCTTACAGCTGATCAGCTTAAAAAAATAATCCCTCTTGGTGTTATTTCATTAGAATCTGTAACTCCGCAAATGCTTAATCCCGTTACTGTATATGGTTTAAAAGGGAAGCTGCCTCAGAAATCCATCCGTTTAAATAATGGCGATTGGGTACAACATGATGCAGGAAGTGTTTTGCAGCAAATACCGGGTTTTAGTGCTATCAGAAAAAGTGGTGCATTTGGTTTTGATCCTGTTTACCGTGGATTTAAGCTGGAACAATTAAGTATTTTAAATGATGGCGCCTTAACTGCAATGGCTGCCTGTCCTAACCGAATGGACCCTCCGACCAGTCAGATAATGATTAACCAGACAGAGCAGATTGAAGTAATGAAAGGGCCTCACAGTTTTCGGTATGGCCCTGCAATGGGTGCTGTTATTAATTTTAAATCTGCCACTCCGGAATTCAGTGTAAAATCAAACCCATTTGGAAGAATAAATACGGGTTTTGAAAGTAATGGTGAAGTTTACAGGACTGAAGGAGTGTTGGGAATACAAACTGGTAAATTAAATTTATCAGCAGCTGGTTCTTACTCTGCAGGAAATGATTATAAAGATGGACGAGACAGCGTAATGCCTGCCAGCTTCAACCGTGGTGCTATAAATCTGAATGCGGCCTATAAAATAAAAGAGCAACAGTTAATTACATTTACTGCAACCAGAAATTTTGCACGAAACACAGATTTTGCAGCACTCGGAATGGACTTACTGAGTGATGATACATGGCTGCTGCAAACAGGTTATAAGGTCTCTTCAAAAACAAAATGGTACAGTAACTGGAACACACAACTGTACACTTCATTTGTTGAACACAGCATGGGTAACCAATTTCGGCCAACATCTGCAACAACGCTGATGTACACTGATGCTGCCACGCAAACAACAGGAGGAAGAACAGAATTCACTGTTCAGCGCAAAAAAACAGTACTTTATTTTGGCGCTGACGGAAAATTTGAAACAGTTGATGGTAACAGAACAAGAAAAATGATTACAGGAATGATGGCCGGAAAAGAGTTTATTGACACTGTTTGGCAAAACAGCAGTAATACAAGGAGTGGAATATTTACAGACCTGCATCAGCAACTTGGGTTATATAAGTTATCAGTTGCGGGCAGGCTGGATGTATTATATGCCAAAGCAGATAACCTGTCTGCAAAATTTAAGACACAATACAACGATGCAACTGCGACGGATATTAACCCAAGCATAAGCGCAGGTATCAGCCGGCAATTCAGTAATAATTGGTATGCAGGATTGTGGATTGGCCGTGGTATGCGGAGTGCAGGTATTACGGAGCGTTTTATCAACTCCCTTACTGTTGGTTTAGACCCCTACGAAATGCTGGGAAATCCCCAAATAAAACCGGAAGCTAATAACCAGGCAGATATTACTGTTGCCTATAAAAGTGAAAAATCTTCTGTTGAATTAAACGCCTATGCATCTGTTATCAGCAATTATATTTCTTCAGTCATCAATCCTTCTGTTGCACCCCGTATTACAACTGCTCCGGGGGTACGTCAATACATCAATATTAAAGATGCAAGGTTATATGGATTTGAGTTCAGCTGGCTTCAGCAATGGATTCCCGAATTGCAACAGCAAATCAGCCTCACGTATGTATATGGTGAAAATAGAATTACTGATAACCCTTTGCCTGAAATTTCTCCAATGGAATTCCGCTATAAACTGGAAGGAGTATTCTGGAATAAAAAACTGATGCCTAACCTGGCGATTCGTTATGCCGGCAAACAGAATCGTGTAGCTGTAGATTTTGGCGAAAGAAAAACCAGCTCTTTTACAACAGTTGATATTGGAATAAAAGCAATTCCCGTTAAAAATGTACAATTATCATTGGCAGTAACTAACCTGATGAACAAAACTTACAGGGAACATCTCAGCCGCTATATGAGCAGCAACCGTCCTCTGAATGCACCGGGAAGAAGCTTTGTTGCTATGCTTGTTTACAGTTTTTAGACCCATTTATTATAAGCCGAAAAGAAAACAGACTCTTCAATGAGTCTGTTTTCTTTATCAGAAGTTTGCACAGTGATTGAATATTTTTTATAATATCAGCAAGCCGTTTCGGCCTGCTTTAAAAATTCTATCCTGCGAAAATATAACCGCATCCCTTTTCCTGTGCCCTTCCAATTGCCCATACACCGGAAGGTACCGGTTGAATGTCCGGCAACATACCAGCCATCCAGTCTTTACGAATTTCTTCTACATTCACCTTCATCATATCAGCAGCAACAGCAGAATAAACTGCAATTGCAGCCTGGCAAACACAGAACATTACACCATCAGCCTGCAGATCATTAATGCCGATTGATACCGGACCAATACCCGGAACAACAAAATCATCTGTCTTGGGTTTCCAGAATGGATTGCGTAAAGAAGGCTTCCCGGTTTTGGGATCATCTGCTTTGAACAAATCACCCATTTTATATTTTTCCCAAAGCCTGTCTTCAAAAGCATATCCTATTGCTGTGTGTCTAAGAACAACTACCACACTGTTCTCCTTTGGTGCTGATCCGGTTGATTGGTTCGTTAATAAAAATACTTTCGGCCATACAAATGGCATAATCTCATGCGGACGTGTAGCATCAAATACAACTTTGTGTTTGCCTTTTATTTTATTGAACCATTCATCAGGGCTGCCCGGATTTGTTGTTTCTTCAAGTGGTTCAGCATTGAGCTTTAAAGGAAAAGAAGCCAAACCAAAAGCTGCTGCACCTGCAGCAACAGTTCCTAAGAATTGACGACGTGCTGTCATCTCATCCTGTTTCATCTTTTCAAGTTGAAAAAAATTAATGGTTAAGAAATTGTTTCACCTGTATTAAACTCAGAATTGAGTGCTTTTTATGTGATGCTTTACAAGGTAAACAATGGGGTAAGCAGGGGAGCGGAACAATTGGCGGCAAGACTTCTAAGCTAATCACTTTAAAAGAAAAATGCAAGCAGGAAAAGATCTGTGTTGAAAAAAAATACAGTTGACCCAGTCAGATTGATCGTCACCTGAGCAAGTGCAAAGATGAGCCCCGTACATCGGTTCTAATAGCGTACTTTTATACAGCTTAATCCCCATTGCAGGAATGCTGAAGTACCAAATTGTTTTTGTTTTGTTTCTCTTAGCCGCTTTTTGTGATGAACTGCCTGCTCAATCACAGCCAAAAGTTTTTTCAACTGAACAAAAGAAGGCGCTGACTTATCTCGGTACGATCCATTTAAGTAAAAACAGCTACTGGCCAAAAATCAACCCGCAGCTTTTTGAAGAAAACCTGCGCAGAAATATTGAAGCGCCGGTTTTTCTGTTTGCAGGCAGGAACACTAACTTCTGCGGTTTTGCCGCATTGGGTTATGTTTTTTTAAAAGAAGATCCGCTTGGTTATACAAAATTCATGATTGATCTGTATTTGAACGGAAAGGCTAATTATGGCAATACGACTTTTACTCCTTCAAAAGCAATTATGCAAATGGCGGGGCAGGTTATGTTTGAAGGTGAGCTGGATAGAAATGATGCTGACCAGATCTTATTCTTTACGCTTGCTGATCACTTTAAAGGTTATCTGAATATATTCAATCACAACTATCATCCCGGCGATGAACAGGGATTCTGGGCAGCAACCAACCTGCGGAAATTTAACCGGATGCTGAGAGTGATGTTTAAAGCAGAAATTAAATCAACCGGATCAGATCTCATCAGACCTTCCTTTAAAAATCTCACATCCTTTTTGAATGAAAAACTGGAAACTGGTGATGTATTTCTGTACCTGAACTATACCATACTGCGAAAGAAAAATCATTATAAATTAAGGAAGAGAATTCCGACCCATTATATTGTTCTGCAAAGTATTTCAGAAGAAAACGGAATTGCAACACTTACCTATTGGGATGCAGGATCAAAAACCCGCAGAATGATTTCAACTGAAAACATTAAGTAAAATTCTCTATGGTGTAAGCTGGCGTATCAGAAAATAACAACATGCAACTAAAACAAACGATATTCATCAGCATACTCTTCTGCACAGTTTTGTCCTGTTCCCCTTCCCGGAATTTTCCTGTAAGATATTACCGGGAACATGAAGAAGAACTTACGATAATTGAACGCCTGTACAGCAGAATCTATCCGGTTAAACCATTGGCAGCTGCATTTACTGATAAAGAGTTTAATCACGTTTCAATTGAAATGAAAACCGATTCTTTGAGATATGTGTACGAATTCAATTGGCAGGATGTTTCTATGAAAGACAGTCTGCAGAAATATGGATACGATACTGCAACGGTTATGCAAATGATCAGGTATATGAAACAGATCAGGTGCACCTGGATCAATACACTGGATTACTATGTTGACCGCCAGAAACAAATGTTGACGTTTATGTCTATCCGCAACAAACAGCTTGATGTTCCTTTTGCTCCTGAGAAATACTTCATTCTTACGTTTTATAAACAACCGCAGTATTATGATGCCGATGGAATTTTATTAGACAAACGGAATGTTCGCCGCATCCGAAAGGTGAACAATGAAATTTTTCGAAGGATCAATGACAAGGTTTGCTATACCCTTTCTGCAAGGTTCCGTTAATCAGCCCCATCCCTTATCCACACATTCGGCCATTCATCACATGAGCAGGTTCGGGCTGTTGTTTTCAGTATATTAGCCAACCTAAACTTTCTTCCATGAGTAAAAGAACAACTGCTTTTCTTTTTTGTGCATTGCTGGTATCGATAGCACAGGCACAAAACAATTACAGCAATTTTGCAGCACAAAGCAACCGCATCAATGCACTTGCTAAAAATTATCCGCAATTTGTAAAGGTCAGATCGCTTACCAAAACAGCTGGTGGTAAAGAAATCTGGCAGGTAACAATTGGAACAGGGAACGTTGACAGCAAACCGGCCATACTCGTTGTTGGTGGCGTAGAAGGAAATATGCCGTTAAGTACCGAACTGGCCATTGGCTTTGCCGAAAATATTTTACAGGGAACAAATACCGACAGCATCAAAACACTGCTCAGCAAAACCACATTCTATGTTTTTCCAAACATGAGCCCCGATGCAATGGAACAATATTTTGCTGCACTGCAATATGAAAGGCAGGGCAATGCAACTGTAACTGATGAGGACCGTGACGGCAAATCAAATGAAGATGGTTATGACGACCTTGATGGTAATAAAAAAATCACCTGGATGCGGATTGAATCACCTGTTGGTGAATACAAAACACATCCAAATGATGCGAGAGTATTGATCAAGGCAGATGTCAGCAAAGGTGAAAAAGGGAAATATATTGTAGTTGCTGAAGGAATTGATAATGATAAAGACAATCTGTTCAATGAAGATGGTGAAGGCGGTGTTTCTTTCAATAAGAATTTATCTTACAAACATCCTTCCTTCACTCCCGGTTCAGGAGAGTTTGCCGTTTCAGAAAATGAAACAAGAGCATTGCTTGATTATTTGTATGATCGTTATAATGTTTACGCTGTCATTAGTTTTGGCAGCAACAATAATCTAAGTACTGCTTACACATTTAATCCGGCAGCAGTTGCACAAGCGATCATTACCGGCTGGTTACAACCAGATACAAAAGTGATCAGTATGGTTGCAGATCTTTACAGCAAAACGGTGAACCTGAAAGATGCACCGACGGGTAATATTGTTGGAGGTGATTTTCTTTCATGGGCTTATTATCATTACGGACGTTTTAGTTTCAGCACGCCAGGCTGGTGGGTTCCAAAAACAAAACCTGATACAGCAAAAAATGAAAAAGCATTTACGGTTGAAGATGCAACTGCCAACTATTTGCGCTGGGCATCACAACAGGGCATCGGCAATACCTTCACAGACTGGAAAGTTATTCAGCATCCTGATTTTCCCAATCAAAAAGTAGAAGTGGGCGGTGTTGATCCTTTTGTATTAACCACCCCACCCTATTCACTGGTTCCTGATCTTGTAAAAAAACACAGCAGCTTTTTAGTGAAGCTCGCCACATATCAACCGGAGATTGATCTCGTTAATCTGAAAACAGAAAAGCTGGCAGGTGGATTAACAAGAATTACGGTTGATGTCATCAATAAAGGTGCACTGGCATCTCATTCCAAATTAGGTGAACGGAGTTACTGGGTAAAACGGATCAATGTAAAAGTGAATGCAACAGGTAATCAATCTGTCATCAGTGGAAAAAAGATTCAACTGCTTAATGTACTGGATGGTTATGGTTCACAACAGTTAAGCTGGCTTATCAAAGGAAGTGGTAAAGTTTCCATAGAAGCAGGAAGCCCCACTACCGGAACTAAATCCATTGATATAACACTTTAAGTTCACACAAAAATGAGTACAATGAAATTTCATATAAAACAAATTGCTGCAACCGTTGTAATGGCTGCCACAACACTGTTTGCAATGGCGCAAAATGCAGATCAGATTTTTAAAGCAGCCGGTTCTCCTGCCAATCCAAAAGTGGCCATCAGCTGGAATCATTATAACGATCATGCAGGCATCACTGAGATCGTTAAAAAAATTGCAGCAGCACATCCTGAACTGGCTAAATTAGAATCAATTGGTAAATCATATAAAGGTCGTGACATCTGGTGCTTAACCATCACTGATTTTAAGAAAGGCAATCCTGATAAAAAACCCGGAATGTATATTGATGGTAATATTCACTCCAATGAAATTCAGGGTGCTGAATTTTCATTATACACAGCCTGGTATTTAACTGAAACATTTAAGGATACAAAATTCATACAGGAATTGCTGGCCGATAAAGTGTTTTATATCGTTCCAACTATTAATCCTGATGGCAGAGACAGTTATTTTCATGAACCAAATACAGGCAGTTCTCCACGTTCAGGTGTAATACCTGTTGATAATGACCGTGACGGGCAGATAGATGAAGATGGATATGATGATCTTGATAGCGATAATGAAATTCTGCTCATGCGCCGCAAAAGTTCAACCGGCCGTTTTCGTGTTGATCCCACTGATCCAAGAAGAATGATACAGATTGGCACTGATGAAAAAGGTGAATATGAAATACTTGGGCTGGAAGGGAAGATAATGATGGTGACGGACAGGTAAATGAAGATGGTTACACATTTGAATATGATCCCAACCGTGACTGGGGATGGGGTTGGCAGCCAAATTATATTCAGAATGGTGCTTATAAATATCCCTTTTCCTTACCGGAGAATCGTGCAGTGATGGAGTTTGTAATGAAGCACCCAAATATTGCAGGTGCACAATCTTATCATAATGCAGGCGGCATGATCCTACGTGGCCCCGGTGATCCTACTGATCTTGTTACATACAATGCACATGATCTGCAGGTATATGATGCTATTGCCAAAAAAAGGTGAAGAACTGATTCCCGGCTACAAGTATTTAGTCGTGTATAAAGATCTGTATTCAGCTTATGGTGGTGAACTCGATTGGTTCTATGGCGGCCGTGGAATTTATACTTACTCTAATGAACTGTGGACTCCTTACCTCTTCTTTAATAAAGATGCAACAAGAGATCCGCAGGATAATTCTTCTTTCCAGTTTGACCGTTACCTGCTTTTCAAAGATGCATTTGTTGACTGGCATGAATACGATCATCCGCAATATGGTAAAATTGAAATCGGTGGCTTTAAAAAGAATTTCGGAAGGGCTCATCCCGGCTTCTTACTGGAAAGTGATGCGCACAGGAATATGTCCTTCACCGTCTATCATAGTTTTCATACACCGAAGCTGACTGTTGATACAATTGTTGAAAAAGACTTGGGTGATGGATTGAAAGAAGTAACAGCTGTTATTACCAACAGCCGCATTATGCCAACACACAGCAGCCAGGATTTGAAGTACAAAATTGAGCGGCCGGATTATATTACCATCTCCGGTGCAAAAGTTGTTGCAGGCATGGTTGTTGAAAATGCTGATCTGAATATTACCAACGAACAGAAAACGAATCCTGAAACAATCAGTGTAAACAATATCCCCGGTCTGTCAACAGTAAAAGTAAGATGGATCATACAGGGCAGCGGAAAATATACAGTAACTGCCGATAGCAAAAAAGGTGGAACTGCTGTTAAGACTAAATAATTCAACAGAAACAGATAGCGAAAAGCCCGGTCATAAGACCGGGCTTTTGATTTACCATAATGATTTTGGATTTTTATTTTCATTAATTCATTTGTCCAAAGAAATAAGTTAGTCCTGCACCGGCATACAGAATGCCGCCAGTGTACAAAGCCTGTATATAAAAAGCTCCATCACTGATTACACGTTTCTGATAATTGATATACAGAAGCGGCTTCCCTGCATTAATTGTTTTGAAATAAGAATAACGCTGATCAACCTTACTCACCTGCTCCCTTTTATAAGTGTGTAAGGCTAACCCGGTTCCTATATCAAGACTGGATTTTTCTGTGAGACTTATCAAATGCCCTGCCTTCAGAAAAAATACATCATGCACCTCAGACTCATCAGTAATGCTGACTAAGTATCCTGTGTTAATCTTTATTTTATTAAACTGATAACCCGCTTCAATATTCGCAACCATCTTTCCAACACTGCTAACACCTCCTCCAAAATTGACTGTAACCTGTGCGTTTGCAATACATGCAAAAAGAACTGAAAAAAGGGTAAAGATTAACTTCATGGTTTATACTTTGAAAGCAAAAAATGAACAACTGGTCATTGACAGCCGTCAATAAATAGTTGCAGTAAGCAAAATGAAAGTTTTCTTTAATAATACAGGGATACCGGTAAGTTCAGAGGAATTGAATAGTGGAAGCAAAAAGGCACGCAAATCTATTTACACCTTCAATATAAAAAACTGTTTGTGATTAAATAAATAGCTGATTTCAATCATATCTTTATTCTTTAACTTCCTGACATGCGTAAACATTTTTTCTTTCTGCCGTTACTGTTATTCATCCTGATTGGAAATGCACAGGTCATTAAAACAGATGCATCTGTTTTAAAAATAAAAGCTCCCGATACATTCAAAGCGGAGTTTGTAACAACGAAAGGAAATTTTACTGTTGAAGTTTACCGAAACTGGTCACCACTAGGTGCCGACCGTTTTTATCAACTGATCAAAACAGGTTATTACAATAACACCATCGTCTTCCGGGTAGTGAAAGATTACCTTGTACAGTTTGGCGTTTCTGAAGACAGGCCGAAAAACATTTTCTGGCAGGGCAAGAATTTAAAAGACGAGCCAGTGGTTGGTTCCAATACCGACAGTACAATCTGTTTTTCGAGAGGTGCTCCCAATACCAGGAAAACTTCTGTCTTTATCAATCTGCGGAACAATCTCACCTACGATACATTAAATGCAGCAGGGGTGAAAGGCTTTGTTCCTTTTGCAAAGGTTATTTCAGGAATGGATATAGTGCGTCTCTTCTTTTCTGATTATGGCAATGAAACCATGAAGTTTGCCGATTCAGTCTATTTTAAAGGCAATGCCTATCTCAAAAAAAAAGTTTCCTGAACTGGATATGATTAAAGAAGCAAAGATTCTGAAGGAATAACTTTGATTGGCAGATAACAATTCTTTATTGGCAGGGATCATTCACAGCCTTACTTACAATGGCAGATAATATTAACTGCACATTAACCTTATTTTCTTTTTTTCTCTTCTCAAAAAAATATTCGCAAGTTTTCCACATATTGAAATTTGAGCATAGGATTTGCTTTCTGTATTGCACACTAACCACATTAAAGGAAACATCAGCATGGCAAATCAAAAAGAATATCTGATGAAACTACAAGTATCTAAAAATGTACAGTTTACCCGTCTGCTCAAAGCTGATGGCCGTTTAAGGGAATTCAATTTCAGGAAACTGGGTGGATTGCAGAAAGGCATGTTCAGTGTGGATGTGGTAGATGACCGTGGCAACCGTCTGCTTTTTTAAAATGCAAAAGGAAGATGCTACCTGGAAAATAGTAGAAAAAGATGTAGCCGTTTGGATTACAGACTCTTCTGCTCATTTACATGAAAAAATTGAAGAGATGATGAATAGCATTAATCCCGAAGAAAACAGCATTCCAATCAACGAATAACTCTGAAAAACCGCAGAATTTTATAAAGTGGCATTAATCCCTGCCACTTTATTTTTTTGTGCCTGCTCCATTTACTTTCACAGAATAACTGATAGTTAGTTTCCAAATTTTTTAAATTCATCCGCAGGCTTATATTCGCAGCCCCAATTAAAAAAAAACAGAAAACAAAACGATACAATGAGTGATTTTTCATCAAAGATTGCAGGGCTGCTGGGCCTGCGAGTGCAGCAGGTTGAAACCGTACTTGAACTGCTGGAAGAAGGTTCCACCATCCCCTTTATTGCCCGCTACCGGAAAGACAAAACCGGTAATCTCGACGAAGTTGTAATTCAGCAGATCCAGGATCAGTCGAAATTCTTAAAAGAATTTACCGAACGCAAAGCCTTTATTGAAAAAACAATCACCGAGCAGGAAAAGATGACAGAGGCTTTACAACAAAAATTAGACAAAGCATCTACCATCAATGAACTGGAAGATATTTATCTCCCCTACAAACCCAAACGAAAAACAAAAGCTCAAACGGCAAGAGAAAATGGATTAGAACCCTTATCGGTTTTACTGCTTGAGCAAAAAGATATCGATGTAAATGAACAGGCTGCCACATTCATCAACGAAAAAATAAAAACAGTTGAAGAAGCATTGCAGGGAGCCAGGGATATTATTTCAGAACAGGTGAATGAAGATGCCAATGTGCGTGCCAAACTGCGTAAGTTTTTTGAAGACCGTGCACTTGTAAAAACCATTGTTATCAAAGACAAGGAAACAGAAGGTGTTAAGTATAAAGATTATTTCGACTTCAGCGAACCTGTACATAAAATTCCATCGCACCGCATTCTTGCTGTTTTACGTGGTTTTACAGAAAGTATTTTAAAGATGAGTATTGAGCCGGAAGAAGAACTGGCAATTGAACTCATTGAAGAGCAATTTATAAAAGGCATGAACGAAAGCAGTGCCCATGTAAAGAAAGCAGTTAAAGATGCTTACAAGAGATTGCTGCAACCAAGTCTTGAAACAGAGTTCCGTTCGCAGCTAAAACAGAAAGGCGATGAAGATGCGATCAATGTGTTTTCAGAAAACCTGCGTCAGTTGTTGTTGAGCAGTCCTTTGGGAAGCAAACGAATTCTTGCACTTGATCCCGGTTACCGAACCGGTTGTAAAATTGTTTGTCTTGATGAAAAAGCTGATCTGCAGACAACTGATCTCATCTATATTCATGAGCCGGGCAAGTTACATGCAGCTGAACTCACCATTCGTCATTTGGTTTCAACTTACAATACACAGGTGTTTGCCATTGGCGATGGAACTGCAGGAAGGGAAACAGAACAGTTCATTAAGAAATTAAATCTTGGTCTGCCGATTTTCCTGGTAAATGAAGATGGTGCTTCTGTTTATAGCGCAAGTGAAGTGGCAAGAGAGGAATTTCCTGATCATGATATTACAATACGTGGTGCTGTAAGTATAGGAAGACGATTGATGGATCCTTTGGCTGAATTAGTGAAGATCGATCCAAAGAGTATTGGTGTTGGACAATACCAGCACGATGTAAACCAAATGCGGTTGAAAGAACGTTTGGATCAAACAGTAGTAAGCTGTGTAAACCAGGTAGGCGTTAATCTCAATACTGCCAGTAAAAACCTGTTGAGTTATGTAAGTGGTATCAACAGCAGTATTGCAGAAAACATTGTGAAGTACAGGAATGAAATTGGCCGCTTTAAGAATCGTAAACAATTATTGAAAGTACCGAGGCTTGGTGAAAAAGCATTTGAACAATGTGCAGGTTTCTTACGTATTCCTGATGGTGAAAATGCATTGGATAAAAGTGCTGTACATCCCGAAGCATATCCACTGGTTGAACGAATGGCAACTGATCTACAGTTAAAAGTGGAAGATTTGATTGGCAATGAAACCAATATTAAGCAGGTAACATCAAAAAAATATGTAAGCGAACAGTTTGGTGAATTAACCATTACTGATATCCTGAAAGAATTGGTGAAGCCCGGGCTTGATCCACGCAGTGAAGTACAGGTATTTGAATATGCCAACATCTTCAGCATTGATGAAGTAAAAGCAGGTATGGTAATTCCCGGGATGGTTACCAATCTTACACGTTTTGGTGCTTTTGTAGACATTGGCGTAAAGCAGGATGGCTTGGTGCATGTATCGGAAATTTCACACGACTATATTACTGACCCTGCAGAAAAACTAAAGTTGAATGATAAAGTGATGGTAAAAGTTGTTGAAGTTGATATTGCAAGGAAACGAATTGCATTATCCATTAAGCAAACACAGGAAGCTCCTGCAAGAGGAACAAGATTCAACAATTCAACTGCAAGACAGGGAAATCAAAGTGCAGGATTTAAAAAGAAAGAAGAAGACTTAAGCAGTATGAGTGTGAATGATGCATTAAGTGCATTGAAGAAAAAGTTCGGTAAATAAAACACACGCAGTTATAAATTAAACAGGCGCAGTTACACTTTGGGAGTTTCAGCTGCGCCTGTTTCAGTTCAGTAAGCTTACAATCTGAACCCGACTGTAAAGCTCAAAACTCTATGCTTGTTATTTTCATCTGCACTGCTGTTACTACCCGATTGCAGTTTTGCTAAACCAAAGCCATAGTTTACAGAGAACAATGCCTTTTCTCCTTCAAAACCAATTGTTCCGTTTAAACCATAATCAAAACGGCGGATAATACCAAAGCCTGCTCCTTCTTCGCCTGAAGTAGTTGGATCATCGTTAGAGAATTTAATTTTCTCATCTCCGCTGAATGATACACCAAATATTTTTCCTTCTGTTTTGTTTTTTCCTGCAATACCCATTGCTGCATATGGACCGGCTCCTACAAAGAATTTTAATCTCGCCCCATTGGAACTTTCAAAACCACATTTACAGGAACTTCAATATACATCGGGTTACTGGTTGCCCTGTAATAGCTCTGATCAGTAGTATTTCCTGATTGTGTTTTAGTGCCTTTACCAGTAAAAAAAATACCAGGCTGTAAATAAAGAAAAGGCACAATTGGGATATCACCCTGAAGTCCTGCATGAAAACTTACCAGTGTTTTTGCATCATCAATACTGCCATCTTTTGCAATTGACACATTTGCCATGTTTAAGCCTCCTTTTAAAAACACCGAAGATTTTTGAGCTGATACACTTCCGATAGCAACACCCGTTAAAATCAAACAAATTAATTTAAGCTTCATAATGATAATTTTATGTCCCTTAGCCAAACACTATGCCAAAACATTTCAGGAACAGTTAAAACAAAGATGATATCAATGATTCTTTACGTATTTTCAATACCTGTGGATTCAGACTGCAAAAAAAGAAATAATTTTTTTCACGCATGAAAAAAAATATTTACCCGATAGATATTCTTTTAATGGGCATATTGCTTTTCTGGTATGTTTTTCAACGTGCTATTTTGCTTTCATTAACACATGATGAAAGTGCGACAACTGATCTTGTTTCTGTTGCGTTAGCTGATATCATGTTTGCACCCAATCAATTTCAAACAGCCAATAATCATATTCTTCATTCCATTCTTATGAAATGGAGTGTGACAGCATTTGGATGGAAAGAATGGAGCATAAGACTGCCCAATATTTTGTTCTTTGTTTTGTACTATGCAACTGCTGCCTGGTATATACATCAGCTTTCGAAGAATCTGTTTATGCGAATTGCAGGTGTTTTTATTCTTTGTACTGTCCCCTACCTGCTCGACTTCTTTTCGCTTGCCCGTGGATACGGAATGGCTAATGCTTTTTCCTTAGCTGCGATTGTATTGCTCATTACTTATTTTCAGCATGCAGAAAAGAAATACTTACTTCTCAGCTTTTGTTTTGCTGCACTTGCAGTGTACTCAAACTTTACCTGGTTGAACATATATCTTGGTTTGTGGTTGCTGTTAAATTTGGGGACTATTCTATTTTTCAGAACAGAGAATGGCAAATCTCTGGTAAATACTTTAGTGAATAATAATAGTTATCCTCTGTTGATCAGCAGCTTTCTTGCTTTGCTCATTTACAAGCCCATCAGTTTTCTGCGCAGGCAGGATGAATTCAAATGGGGAACAGCTGACTGGAGTACTTCCTTTAAGAATTTTATTAACGATTTGCTGTATGGTCATTCTTTTTTTTCAACCGGATCAGAAAACTCAGTAAAAATAATTGGCTTCGTGCTGATTGCAGGAACCATCATCAGCGTTTTGATTTTTGTCAGACATTATTTGCTCTGCAAAAAAAATGCATTTACAAGTTTCTATGCAAAAGCAAGTGTACTGTCGCTCCTGTTATTATTGATTATTATTACCTCTACCATCGCACAACGGCACCTGCTCAATACCTATTATATTGATGGTAGAAAAGCAACCCTGTACATTCCTGTTCTGCTTTGTTTTCTTACAGCTTCTGGAGCCTGGTTAAAAGAAAAATACAATTCTGCAGGAAGTATTTACTGGATCATCATTTCAGTTGTGTTTCTTTCACAATTCTGTTTATCCTTTAATTTTAAATCCTGCCGTGAATGGTGGTATGATGCCAGCAGTAAACAGGCCTTTCAAATCATTTGTGCTGATTCTGCTTCCAATAAGAAAACAGCCATTAACTGGCTGTTCACACATTCTTTCAATGTGTACAATAATCATTTTTACAATCATTGTCTTTCAACTGTTGTGAGAACAGATGCTTCCGCAGATCAACTGGCAAATATCGATTACTACTATATCATTGGAGATGAAATCAGGAATATACATCCGGTGTACAAACCGGTAAAACGTTTTTTCTGGGATCGCTTTTTGTTAAAGAAAGATACAGAAGCTTATGAACGTGAACTGACAAAGACTATTCAGCAATATCAATCAGCATTCAGTGACACTGCATTGAATGCAATGCGCATTGCAGCCGATTCAATTTTGATTAAACAGCGTAAAGAACTGAACTGGTAAACACTATATTTTACGGAGTAAAAGCTGTTTTATTCTACAGCCTGATCAACATAAGCCGAAACCCAACCTACCGATCCATTTTTAATAAGATAAAACTGCTTTGTTTCGTTTACAGATTTAAACTGACGCATGATCTTCAGCAACAGTGCAGTGCCCGACATTAAGGAACGCTGATCGAAAACAGAATGCACACGTTTTACTTCTTTACCAATTGCACTCTTGTCCCATTTAGCATCACTGATCATGTCTGTAATAGCTGTTTCTGAAAGGGATGCATAATTCGTTGAAAGACGTTCAGCAAATCTCTGCACATCTTCATATGTAACAGGTACAACAGAATTATTGGTGAGTTCAGGATAAATTAATGTAGCTGCCGCCCATGCAATACCGCCACTGAATGCTACATGATCACTTACGGGATAACTGCCGCTTGAGTTGATGGCATAAATAATTTCTGAGCTTTCAGCACCTGCAGCAACACGTACCAGCTGACGGTTAAAGTTTTCCATCGACTTATCTTCAGCACACATTTTCTCAGTTGCATTAGCTGTACTTTTTGTACCCCATGTTAACTGGAACAAATAAAACTCACTGTCATTTCCATAAGGGAAAAAACCACCCTTCGTATTACCGCTTCCAATATCAATCAGGAAGGTATTATATCTGCGGGCAAGCGGCACAATTCCAAGATGTGATAATTTAGCTTCCTGTAATACACTTACTACTTCAACCTTACGTTCAGGTTCATTTACTTTTGACCTGAATGCTTTTACAAAATTTTCAATCCATACATTCTTGTTATCTTTTTCGGCCTGCACTTTTACACCACTGCTGATAACAGTAAAGATCCTGGAAGAAGGAATTTTATAATCACCCATTGCTTTATTGAACAGCCAGGTTAACCCGTTTATCGTTGCATCGAATGTGGGTTGTGTAAAAGAAATGAAATCAGTATTTACAGAAGTATCTTTCAGAATAGTAAATGAGTTTCCGTTTTCTGCGTTTTTCTTCAGCTCAATCACACTCATTTTTACACCCTTTGATCCCACTTCAATACCAGCATAAATATTGGGTGTGCTGAATTTTGACTTGGAACTTGCCTGAGCTGAAACAGATACACTCGAAATGAACAACAGGAAAAAATGGAAAGCAGGCGGGTAATGTAAATTTTATGCATGGTTGTAGTTATAATTTTAAGACTGACCGTAAAAGTAACATAATCAACAGGCTTATCGGCATCCTATTAAATGCATGTCAGTAACTGTGTAAAAAATGTGATTAAGTTGCATCAATTACCAGGGCTTAATTTAGCCGCAGGTCAGATTTGCCGATTCTTGTGCCGTTATGATAGATCTGAAGACTGTAAGCCCCCTGCATAATAATGGAAGGCTCAATTGAAACGGTAACCCTTTTTGCATCGCCTTTTGCATAATTGAAAATACTTTTACGGCTGTAAGGAATCCGTGTGTTGAGGCTGGTTAAAAACATACCTGCCTGCCATTGATCATCCTGCACCACATTCCCTTTTGGATCTGTTAATACTATGAAAAGTTCTGTATCAGTAAAAGAAACTGCGCTGTTTTGCAACAGACATGATACAGAAAAGAATCCCGCTGCATTGGCCCTGGTGGTTGACTGATCTTTTGTTTCGTTTTGAATAGCCCTGAAACTGATGCTCACTGCACTGAGTAATGCAGCCGGAGCTTCCTGTTTATTATTTGGTTGTGTATTTTTTTGTTCAGTTCTTGCTCTTGGTACGTTCACAGCCTCAGCATTTTTTATCTGTGTTGTTGCACTCTTATTGTCAGTCTGCACATCCTGTTTCCCGGTGGCCGATGATAATTTTTGCCTCAGCTCCTTAATTTTTCTTCGGCTCTCCGCAAATCTTCTTTTGTAATGGCATTGATATTGAGAATAGCATAGATTTCATTTTTAAGGCTGTCAATTTCAGATGATTTCTCAGCATAGGCCGTCTTATCTGCTTCACTTTCTGTAGCAGAAGTATCCATTTGCGCCAATGTTTTGCTGTAACTGTTACGAATAGAATCGTTCGCCGCTTTTTGTTCAGCAATACTGTCCTTTTGAATTACTGCCGGCACTTGCTGCACATATTGATTTTTATCATACACATGATAGGCCCATGTTCCCACCAGGCAAAGAGAAACGACTAACAGCAGAATATTTCTTGTGTCCTTCATTATTTGTGCAAACTACTTATTTAAAGCTGAGCGTACAACCAATCAGCAGATGTGTGGAAAAGCTGTGAAATGAAAAATCCCCCGTGGGTTCGGGGGATGGAAAACATTGATGGCTTTCTTTATTGACTAACTGAAAATATCACTTCTATTTTTTCCCATGCTATTGAAACACTGCCGTCTACTTTTCCTTCAATCTTCATTACCTCAACAGGAGTACCTGTTAAACCAGGGCGAACAGTAACTCTCAATGCATCATCGGCTTCTTTGTAGCTGAAAGAACCCCACTGTTTTGAAGTTTTATTGAAAATGATCACCCACTCATCCTTCCCGGGAATGGTGAACAGGGCATATTTTCCTTTTGGAAGAGATTTGCCTTCTACTTTAATATCCTGGTCGGTTTCAAATGTAGTTGCTTCATTGGCACCGGTACGCCAAACCTGTGCATAAGGAACCAGCTTACCCCAGATTTCCCTTCCTTTTACAGATGGAGCGCTGTAAGCTATCTTGATTGTGGCTGTTCCCACTTTGAATTCAGAAGTGGCAGCAGGACTTGGTTTTGCATTCTGCGCACAGGCTGTAATAGAAACCAGCAAAATGAAAACAGGCAATAATGTAAGTAAACGTTTCATGGTTTTTGTTTTATTGAATGATCTGATCTTTAGTCGAAATAATTTGCTCAATGGATGCATCGGTTGAATTAATCCTGTTAGGAATAACAAAGTACACCGTTTTTTGTTCTTCCTGACCCAAAACCTCCTTTGTTTAAGCCGCCTGTGTATTTATCATTGACCTGATTTAAAAACCCCAGAGGTTTTATTTCTTATTTCAATTCGCTCTTTTTCTTTTCATAATAAGCCTTATCTGTGCCCAGTTTCTGTACTTCGCTCAGCGAAGCAATGTAAATGCTGCGTCCATGCGTACCCAGTACAATTTCATTTTCTCTTTCCTGGATGGCAATATCATGAACAGGTACTCTTGGAAGGCTGCCTGCCCAGGCCATTGTACTTGCACCACCATCAACAGAAACATACAATCCATGATCTGTGCCGATGTATAACACATTCTCTGCTTTCGGATCTTCTTTAATCACATTCACGGGTTCAACCGGCAAATCAAGACAAATCTGTTTCCAGCTTGTACCATAATCTTCACTTACAAACACATACGCATTGAACTGATCGTTACGGTAACCATTCAATGTAGCATAAACCCTGCCTTCTTTGAACTTCGATGCAATAACCCGGCTTACATATAAGCCCTGCACATTCTTTGGAAGCTTTGTATGAACAGCCGCCCATGTATAACCGCCGTCTTTTGTAACATGAATAAAGCCATCATCACTGCCGGTATAAATCAATCCAAAACGCAACGGCGATTCACTCATCGTAACCAGAGTTCCGAAAGGAACATTGCCTTCCTTCTTTCCTCCCGTTAAATCAGCACTGAGGTTGACTGAATTTTCTCCTTTATTGAAACTGCGGTGAAATCGGTTACTTCCAAAATAAAATACATCCTGGTTATGTTTTGATAAGAGAATGGGTGATTGCCAGTTGAAACGCAATGGCTTTTCACCTAACTCATGCGCCGGACGAACACTTACTCTTCCCTGGAAAGAAGGTTTGGATTTATCAATGCGTGCATATGATCCAAACTGTGAACCGGTGTACACGGTATTATTATCTCTTGTATCAACCTGCACCTGCATACCATCGCCGCCATTGATTGATTTGAAAGCATAGTTTCCTCCATCATGCCAGTCGCTGCTTTCCTTATTGTTAGAAGGGCCATACCATGTGCCGTTATCCTGGAAACCACCATACACGTTGTAGGGCTTTGCATCATCAACCGCAATTGCATAATACTGACCAACTGCAGGCGAATTTGCTTTAAACCAGTTGTCACCATCATCATAAGAAATATTCAATCCACCATCATTGCCATTAATGATGTGCGAATCTTTCTTTGGATTAATCCACAACACATGATGATCGGAATGCACATTACCTTTATCCATATTCTTAAATGTTTTTCCAGCATCCTTACTCAGCCATGCATTTACACCCAGTACAACAATTTTATCTGCATTGGTTGGTGAAACATATATTTTGGCGAAATAATATCCATAGGTACTGAATGCCTGCGGCAGTTTGTTATTCACCAGCTTCCATGTTTTACCGGCATCATCGCTGCGGTACACTTCACATCCTTTAATGGCCGAATTGCTGAAACCATCATCACCTGCATCAAAATAATCCCACAAAGCAATAGGTTGAATTTTATCTGCCTTCAGCATTTCTTTTACAACTCCTGCTGTATATTTTGCAGGAAAACGTTGCTTCCGTAAAAATGTTTCCAGTTTTTTATAATCTGCTGCAAGCAATTGCTCTTTGCTGATGGTTTTGAAATCCTTCAGCTGAAAAACAGTATCGGATGGTTCCACTTTCTTTGAAGTATCAGGTTTTGGTTCATAATTATCAATCACCGCATAAACAGTATTTGGATTTTGCGGATAAACGGCCAATCCTATTCTTCCTAATTTTTTTCCTTCAGCAAAACCACTGCCGGGTGCAGTAATCAATGCCCATGTATTACCACCATCTGCACTTTTATAAATACCCGATGTTGGACCGCTTTCTTCAAACGTCCATCCCCTTCTTGTACGGTACCAAACAGCTGCATACAATTCAAGCGGATTGTTTGGATTCATTTCCATTTCAACCGCACCTGTGTTTTCATTTATAAACAAAGTGAGTTTCCATGTTTTACCGCCATCGGTTGTTTTATAAACACCACGTTCTTTGTTGGCTGAATATAAATGACCCAGTGCTGCAACCCATGCAGTATTAGGATCGGTAGGATGCAGTTGAACTTTTCCGATATGATGACTTTCGGGTAAGCCAAGATACTCCCATGTTTTTCCTTCATCCATACTCTTATACACACCATTGCCTGCATAAGAAGAACGGCTGCTGTTTACCTCACCTGTTCCTATCCAGATAATCCGGTTGCCATACCATTTCACAGCGATATCGCCAATGGTCATTACATCTTCATTATCGAAAATGGGGCTGAATGACTGTCCATTGTTTTTTGTGTACCAAAGACCACCGCTGGCATAAGCCACATAAAACTCTGTAGGGTCCTGCGGATTTACATCTATATCTGTTACACGGCCGCTCATAACTGTAGGGCCGATATTGCGGAATTTCACATCTTTCAGTAAGGACTTCTTTTCCAGTTCTTTCCGTACCAGCATTCCTTTTTGTCTTTCTTCAGCGGTGCTTGGCTTGATTTGTGCACCCAAGGAAAGGGAAATAAGCAGAAAAGAGAGAATCGGGATAACTTTGTACAGGCAATTTTTAAAACTTGCTGTCGTTTTTAGTGGGAGCATTGGTTTTGGTTTTTTAAATCTCATGTTATGAAAGGAAGAACAGTTTCAAACTTACGAATGTTGATGTTAAGTGCAGTAGCCCTTTTTCTTTTTTGGATGAACGGCACAGCACAGTGCAAAGACTATACAATTGGTGTAAAAGGCGATACGCTTAACTGCACTGATGTAAAAGGTTTAAAACAGGGCAAGTGGGTAAACCGTTTCGATGAAATAAGAGGTGAACCGGGTTATGAAGAAGAAGGTGAATACCAGAACGGGAATAAAGAAGGCCCGTGGAGATCATACACGTTACAGGGTGATCTGTTGGCGATTGAAAATTACCGTTGGGGACATAAACATGGCAAGCAGCAATACTTCAATGCAATGGGCGATATTGTGCGTGAAGAAAGCTGGCTGGCTCATAATCCTGAAAATCCAACTGAAACGGTGGAAGTGTATGATGTAAACGATCCCAAGAAAGTGTACCTGGTGGAAGTAAAAATGGAAGGCTCCACTGTTGCACATGGCATCTGGACGATTTACGAACCCGGCACCGGAAAAATTTTAAAGAAAGAAAATTTCATTCTCGGTAAAATTGATGACGGCACAGGTACAGCCAACGGCATCATTAAAAAAGAACCCGGTGAAGATGGTACAACCACCACCGTTAAGAAAGAAGACAAACCCAAACCAAAGCCGAAAGAAGTAGAAGAATACGAAAAGAAAAACTCAGGGAAGAAAAAGATTAAAGTGAGAACGGGGCAGACGGGAGGGTGAGAAAGTTTGTAGTTTATAGTTGGTAGTTAAATACGATCAGTTTGACGAAGCTGGACTGACTGATTAAACGGCCCATTTTCATTTCACTTTATTAGCTATTTCCTCTTTTACAATTCTCATTTCCCTTTTCATTGCAGAAGCAGAATATAAATAAAAAAAGATAGACACTCAATTCAAAGTGGCTGAGTACGACAGCCCTGTAAACTACTCCCAATAAACAAATAAAAAGAATAGACAAAATCACAGAGGTTGAGACACTACCGGACTTAAGAAAAACCTTGCATTCAACTTTATTATTATTCTTACTTAAGATACCCCATCCGGATATGTCACCTTTTATAGAACGTCCCATTCTTCCATGAAGAATAATATAGTCCCTAAATACTTCAAATTGATACTCCTGTTTTTTATCATCTTTTGATATAAAAGCAATTCTTGTTTCTGAATCTCTCAATATCATTTGCTGATAGAACTGATCATAAATAGCTTGCAGCCGCTTTTCTGAAGTAAATTCCAATATTGAACCGGGATAAAGAGAAAACCATTTCTTCATAACTGCATTTTTCCTAATTTTAAGGATAAAGTTTCTTTATTTAAATTCATCAGAAAAAACTTCCCGTTAATAATATTAATAACACCTTCCGTATGCGAATACCCTTGTTTGCAATAACATTTTTCTTGGCAATCAAATCAATTTCACAGCCCTGCAATATGCAGGGAATTTATAAAATTGGTTCGGGCGGAGATTATGCAACAATTACAGCTGCTCTAACTGCATTGCGGTCAAATGGAGTTGGAGGTCCGGTAATACTGGAAATAAAAAGCAACTACACCACTATTACAGAATCTGTTTTTTTTGCAAACATACCATGTGTATCTCCTGCCAATACTATAACACTGCGTCCGGAGGCAGGCGCTGTTAATGTGAAGATGTCTTCGGTAAATTCAATCTTATTTCTAAGTAATTCAAAATATACAATCATTGATGGACGCCCAGGAGGAACGGGTACTGTCAGCCAGTTAAGTATAGCCTGTACAGGCGCAACAAATAATGCAATTGTTTTTTCTGATAATGCTGCAGAGAATATTGTTCAATACGTTAATATTTCCGGCGTTAACACTTCTGTAAATAATGGAGCAGTTGTTTTTTTAACAGGGGGAAATACAAACAATATTATCAGAAATTGTAAGATATCCGGAAACTCGAGTGGCCACCCTTTGAATTGTATTTATGCAGAAAGCACAGCGGCAAAAAACACAGGAAATAAAATACAAAATTGCAGTATCACCGGTTTCAATGTTCATACAACAGGCACAGCCAATGGTATTTGGCTCGACAAAAACAATGAAGGATGGGAGATTTCAGCCAATAGTTTTTACCAGGATCCTGCCGCTTCTGGCACTGGCGATGTAAATGCAATCTGTATTAACGATACAACATCAGCAAATATAATTGCTGATAATTATATTGGTGGTTCGGCTCCTTTGTGCACAGGCAGCGCTTATCAGGTTAATGGAAGATTTAATGGTATAATAGTGGCAGCAGGAAAGAACTCGTATACCAGTATTCAAAACAATACTATACAGAATATTCGATGGACAATGTCATTAAGCAGCGGAGGAGTTGATGGTTTTGCCGGAATACATATTCTAAGCGGCAAAGTGAATTGCGGTAATATTTCCGGAAACACAATTGGAAACATGACACAGAACGAAAGTATTTACACAACATCTGCATATCTCGATAATCCTTCCGTTACAGGAATACTTGTTGGCTATAATACTTTCAATACTGCTGTTACCGACAGTTTATTTATAAAAAATAATAAAATTGGAGGAATAAAATGTATGCCATCTGCCACGAACTACTTGGGCACTGTACTAAGAGGAATTCATGTAGCTGAGCAGAAAGCAGGTTATATTGATATTTCAAATAACACAATTGGCAGCACAACATTAAACAGCAGCCTCGATTCAAGAGTAATGACTAATGGCGCTGCCATTGGCATTGAACTGCGTGTTTCTGCCAATGGTCCTTTATGGTCTGATTCCTACCTAATAGCCAACAGGATTGCTGACAACAAAATAGCACACTTCTATGGCACTTCCACAGGTATAAAATTATTTGGAGGAAAACCACAGGTACTGAATAATGTTGTTACAGATTTTGACATGTCAGCTTCATCAATGGACACGCTTCTTAGTATCAGTTGCATCTCTGTTTCAGGTGCATTGAGTGGAACTGTTATTAAAGGGAATCATTTTTATAATCTCTCTGTAAGTGCACAGCAGGCTTCGGGAATTCAAGGCATTTTACTTGATTTGTGTAACGGTGTTGAGATTTCGAAAAATTTTATTCATAGTTTTCAGATGTCGTCTACTAATGGTACAGGTATTGTTACTGGTATAGAAGCTTCCCAGTCTGTAACCAATCTCAGTATCACGAATAATATGATTAGTTTGGGTGTTGATTTGATGGGCAACCCTATGAACAAATTGAATGAGTACAACGGAATAAAAGCTGCAATAGATACAAGTATCATTACTCATAATTCAGTGTATATAGCAGGAACAGGCGATAGAAGTGCCGATGCACTTAATTTGATCAAAAAGAACACCTCCATTTGCCGGGTTACCAATAATATCCTGGTGAATATGCACTCTCAGGCTACGGCAAATGTGTGGACTTTTAATCATGCCGTAGTTTTTAATCCCCAATTCACCACCACCTTATCAGGTTTAGTTATGAGCAATAACCTTTATTGGGTAAATGGTATAAACAGCTTTACAGGAGGTTATAACAACATCCGCTATTTAACATTGGCAGCCTGGCAGTCGGCTATTTCGAATGACAATAACTCGCTGGCAGGTGACCCAAATTTTATTGCACCTGCTGCCAATACTGCCAGCACCAACCTTCATATTCAACTGCCCACAATTGCCAATGCTGCCGGTATAATTGAGCCGTCAGTTACTCATGACTTTGATGATGAATTGCGATCCGGATTAACGCCTGTTGACATCGGTGCAGATGCTATATTATCAGTTCCGCAACCTGTAATTTTTTCTTTCGCTCCGGCTTCTGCTCCTTCGGGTACTACAGTTACTATTACAGGTACTGATTTTACGGGTACCAGTTCTGTAAAATTTGGTGGTGTTTCAGCAACTTCATTCAGTGTATTAAATGCTGCGACTATTACAGCAGTTGTGAGCAATGGCGCAACCGGAACTGTAGAAGTAACAACTCCGGGAGGAGTGGCCTCCAAAACAGGATTTACTTACGAAACAGCAACAGGTTTGCCTTTTTCTTCCATTATCAACTCTGCAGAACTCACAGCAACACCAAACCCAGGCAACGGTATTATTCTTATTAGACATCCTTCGTCAGCAAATGAAGCAACCCTACAGTTTTTTGATGTAGCCGGAAGAAAGGTAAAAGAGATTACTGTGGCTAAAAGTAATGTGCAAACAGAAGTTAATGTGAGTTTGCTTCCGGCATCAGTTTACTATATCATTTGGAATAATGGCAAAAGAAAACTTACCCGTTCAATTCTAATAAAATAACACATTTTTAATAGTCATTTTACTGATTTCTTATTACTGACAAAAGAAATACTCGTGCAGGTTTCTTTGAATATATACAATTCGGCAAAATTAATTTAACAGTTAAATCCGCAATTCTGATTTATCTATCGGTTCCGTTCATTTTCTTTATTTCGCATTCAATTGCCTTTTATACAACTGCACCACATTTTCATATCCCAAATACAATGCATCGCAAATCAATGCATGACCAATACTCACTTCATCAACCCAGTGAATGGATTTGGCAAAATAGCCAAGGTTCTGTAAGTCGAGATCATGGCCTGCATTCAACCCAAGCCCTAATGCCCTTGCCTTTGTTGCAGCAACGAGATAAGGATAAACTGCATCAGATGGGTCTTCTGCATAGCGTTTGGCATAACCTTCGGTGTACAATTCAACACGGTCGGTTCCGGTTGCAGCAGCACCTTCAATCATTCTCACTTCAGGATCAACAAACAATGAAACACGGATCCCTGCTTTTTTGAACAGATCAACAACTTCAATGAGGTACTTTTTATTTTGAATTGTATCCCATCCATGATCGCTGGTTAATTGCCCCAATGTATCGGGCACCAGTGTTACCTGGTCGGGTTTTACTTCCAGCACCAGGTCAATAAAAGATTGTTCACGGCAATTGCCTTCAATATTAAACTCAGTAGTAATGATTTTTTTAATTTCTCTTACATCATCATACCGGATATGCCGTTCGTCGGGTCTTGGATGAACGGTAACCCCATCTGCACCAAAGCGTTGTGCATCAATGGCGGCCTTCAATACATCGGGATTATTTCCTCCACGGCTGTTGCGGAGAGTTGCAAATTTGTTGATGTTAACGGAGAGTTTCGTCATGAAACAAAGTTAGGAAGAATCAACACTGGTAACAGAGTTTCACCACCGGGCTTTGAATACTCTATTCTTTTTTTTAGCTTTGGGTTTCAAACCCGAATGAAACAATGGAACACCTGACTAACTTCTTTGGCTATTTTCTTCTTTCTTTAATTTTTTTCCTGATTGGAGCTGTTATTCTTACGTTCATTATGTTCGTTCGGAAGCGAACTGATATAAATGACAATACGAAGATATTATGGGTACTCTTCTTTATTTTTGTCCCGGTTATCAGTTTCCTGGTATACCTTATGTTTGGTTACAAAAGAAAGGCGAACTATTAAATATATCCCCTGCAATTCTTTGCACCGCATTTACAGGGCAGCTTTCCATCATGATGTGTTTCGCCATAATCACAGGTTAACTCCTCTCCTTTTTTAATGGGACGTAATGTATAAAACTCCACCTGCTGATAAGCTCTTCTCATATACGTATTTGGATCACATGAATGATTGATATATGAAAGTGCATTTCTGTTTTTACTTGCATCCAGAGCAATCGGCTCATGATCAAACTCCACCATCAGCAGTTCACCTGCATGTTGCTGTTTTACTCTGCGTTGTGCTTCTTTGTAACTGATGATTTCTCCTGCCATATTTCCCAGCTTCTTTTTTGCAGGAACAGCTTTTAACGCAAACGCACCTTTACCGGCTACTTTGCTTTTCTTTACTTCAATCGGAAATTTTAAATGCATATTCAATTAGTTTATTAACCTCTCCAAATACTTATGCTTTTCATACATCATACATCTTACATCATCCCTCCTCATATCTCCACCCACGTATGATCGGCCAGTAATTTCGCCGAAGCTACAAATTGTTTGAATGGGCCACCATCTCCCCACTCCTGCGGACTGATCAGCGACAGCAGATACGAATCATCATTGCGTTGATATAAATGATATACCTGTCCGATGACCGGACGAAAGTTGAGCTTTGCTTCATAAATCATCAATGATAATTCTTTCCGTTTCACAATTTCCTGCGCCTGCCGGGCCAGCAATTCAATCTGTTGTTTGATCTGATCCAGCTGCATATTCGTCTGCTCTTCCATAGCCGTTAAAGCCTGGTGCCGGATCACACCTTCTTTTGTTGGACGGATGGCAACGCCACTTACACTGGATGCATAGGGTAACACACTCATCTGTTTGTGATACACTTCTACGTTTTTAAACCGCTTGTATTAAGGTGTAACCCCTTCCTGTGTAATTTTCAAAAAGCCGTTGGGAAGTATTTCATGTGTTGCAGAAACTTTCACCTGCCCGTTGGTAAGCAGTTCAACTGTCATGGTTGATGAATTGGAAATTTCTGCCCGGATCTTTTGGGCTACTTCTTTGTTTTCAAATTCATGTAATGCGCCATCAGGAACAAAATTGTAAGATGTGAAAAAGGCTTCGTTTAAATGCGTAACCCAATTTAAACTCAATGCCAGTTCTGTTCCATTCTTCACCGATTCTATTTTACAGTTACCGCTCTTGGGTGTTTCACCAAATTCATAACTGCATTTTTCCGGGAACAATTGCCACGACGCTAAAAAATTATATGCCTGAACCATACTGCAAAGATGTGTGAAGTTGTTTAAACACGTATAAGGCGATTTTGTTTAAAATCAGTTACCGGTTATGAGTTAGGGGTTACGGGTACTTATAACTTTTACCGTTTCGTATTTTGTTTAACAGCATATTTTTTACTGGCTGAAAAAAGAAGATGCGTTAAACTTCAGAGAGCCACCCATAACCCATAACCAGTAACCAGCAACTTGAAACTCGAAACTATTCTCTACCTACCTTTGTACCACTATGGCTTATCATTCACTCGAAGAATGTTTACTCGACCTTGAAAAGAATGGTCATCTTGTGCGGATCAAAGAAGAAGTTGATCCTTATCTTGAAATGGCAGCTATCCATCTCCGTGTATATGAAGCCAAGGGCCCTGCCCTGCTGTTTGAAAATGTAAAAGGAAGTAAGTACCGTGCTGCTTCCAATATTTTCGGCACATTAGATCGCAGCAAATTTATTTTCCGTGATACATTTCAACTGGTACAGAAATTAATAGAACTCAAAGGCGATCCCATCAAAGCCATCAAACATCCCATTCAGAATTTCAGTACGGGGTTAGCTGCATTGAAAGCTTTACCAAAAAAGAAAAGTTCTTTTTCGTTTGATAAAATAAAGATCAGCGATTTGCCTTTGATTCATCACTGGCCCATGGATGGCGGTGCGTTTGTTACACTGCCGCAGGTATATACGGAAGATGCTGATAAACCAGGCATCATGCAATCAAACCTTGGCATGTACCGTATTCAGTTAAGTGGAAATGAATATGAATTAAATAAAGAAATCGGTCTGCATTATCAATTGCACCGTGGTATTGGTATTCATCAAACAAAAGCAAATGCTAAAGGTCAGCCGTTAAAAGTCAGCTGTTTCGTTGGCGGCCCGCCATCACATACATTAAGTGCAGTAATGCCTTTGCCTGAAGGCATCAGTGAAATGACTTTTGCCGGAGTGTTGGGAGGAAGAAGATTTCATTATGCGTATGATGAACTGGGTGATGCCATCAGTACCGATGCCGATTTTGTAATCACCGGTGAAGTCGATCCTCTTCATAATAAACCTGAAGGTCCGTTTGGTGATCATTTGGGTTATTACAGTTTAACACATCCTTTCCCTTTGATGAAAGTGAACAATGTGTATGCAAAGAAAAATGCCATCTGGCCATTTACAGTTGTTGGCCGTCCGCCACAGGAAGATACCAGCTTTGGGGAATTGATTCATGAGTTAACAGGCAATGCCATTCCGCAGGAAGTACCCGGATTAAAAGAAGTGCATGCTGTTGATGCGGCAGGAGTGCATCCGTTATTACTTGCTATCGGCAGTGAGCGTTACACTCCATACATGCCGGCAAAACAACCTGCTGAAATTCTAACCATTGCCAATCATGTGTTGGGAACGGGACAGTTAAGTCTGGCAAAATTTTTATTTATTACTGCTGATGACAGCAATCAACTGCACACACATCAGGTACAGGAATACTTAGAGTATATTTTTGAACGGATCGATCTTGCAAGAGACCTGCATTTTTATACCAATACTACCATTGATACATTAGATTATTCAGGAACAGGTTTAAACAGTGGAAGTAAATTAGTGCTCGCTGCCTATGGTGAAAAGAAAAGAGAATTGTGCAGAGAAGTTCCGGTAGTATTAAAAGAGTTACAGAATTTTGAAAATGCACAGCTTTGTATGCCGGGTGTTGTTGCATTGAAAACAAAGAAATTTACAACCTATGATGAAGCGGCAAAGGAGATGGATGTATTAAGTCATCAGCTATCAACCATGAACAATGAACTGGAAAAAGTTGTTCAGCTTATTGTCTGTGACGACAGTTCATTCACCTCTGCCAATCTCCGCAATTACTTATGGATTACCTATACAAGGTGTAATCCTTCACATGATGTGTATGGCATCAATTCATTCATCAATCATAAGCATTGGGGCTGCCATGGTCCTGTGGTTTTTGATGCAAGATTAAAGCCGCATCATGCACCACCTGTTGAGAAAGATCCTGCTGTTGAAAAAAAGATTGACCGGTTATTTGTGAAGGGAGGAAGTTTGGAAGGAATATTGAAATAGTTTTATATACTTCTCTGTACAATAATATTATAAACTTCTTCACAGCAAACAAATAAAAAAGTGTGCTATTTTATTTTTAGCATTACAGAACTAATCGTATTCTTTACACTTTCATCTTCAAATCCTTCATTCTTCCCACTTAAGGAATCATATTTATCGGTTATGCAACTTTTAATTATTTCGACTTCTCTCTTGCTAAAATTATCTACTCCTCCGGACTTCAATTTCTCAATGCATGAAACTACAGGAGCATAATAAAAATTTATGTCACTTTGAATGAAGTGAGTAATATCTCCTTCCACATCTTTTTTTCTTTCTTCAAGAATTCCCTTTAAAAAAGATGCTTCGTCAGTTGAAAAGAAAACCACACTCATTTTTCTGGATTTTATAGTTATCAATTTTTCTATACAGCTTTAGAAGTGCCATTTCACAAATGCTTCAATGGCGGCATACTGTGTAAGTCCAAGTTTGCCATACAAATCAGCAGTTGCAGAATTACGTTCTTCCGCCCTTTGCCAGAACTCACGGCTATCACTACCCTGAAATGGCACCATATCTTTCTGCGACTGGTGAATGAAAATACCGAAGCGTTTTTTCATCACCTGTTCAGGGCTCATTGGTATGGCCATTTCTATTTCTTCAATATGCCATTCCTGCCACGCACCTTTGTATAACCAGAGCCAGCAATCGTTGATCCATTCATCTCCATCAGCTTTAATTCGTTTCAATGATTCCAGAACTACATTAAAACAAACAAGATGGGTTCCATGCGGATCAGCAAAGTCACCTGCACAATACACCTGCTGTGGTTTTATTTCACGCAACAGTTTCATGGTAAGCAGCACATCTTCCTCTCCCATCGGACTTTTCTCAATAGTTCCCGTTTCATAGAAGGGTAAGTTTTGAAAATGCCATTGCCCTTCTTTCAAACCAACATATCTGCAGGTAGCTGCTGCTTCACATCTTCTGATTAATCCTTTGATATTTCTTATGTCGGCTGTATCAACCTGGTTCGATTTTTTGTTTTCCAGATATCCTCTTGCTTCGGCCAGAATGCTTTTTGATTTTTGACTGTCAACACCAAACATCTCTTCAAAACCAACAGCAAAATCCATAAACCGTGTAACAAATTCATCTGTTACAGCAATATTGCCGCTTGTTTGATAAGCTACATGCACTTCATGTCCCTGATCATGCAGTCGCTGGAAATGTTCCCCCCCATCGAAATAATATCATCATCAGGGTGTGGTGAAAATAAAATAACTTTTTTGGATAAGGCTCGCTGCGTTCAGGATGCGAAGGCATTATTACATCTGGTTTGCCACCCGGCCATCCGGTAATACTGTCACGCAGAAGATAATAAACTTCAAGATTAATTTCATAAGCATCGCCTTTCTCAACAAGAAGATCACTTAAACCATATTCATTATAATCTGTATTGGTTAAACTCAAAATCGGTTTACCCAGTTTCAATGCCATGTTTACCACGGCTTTTTTGATCATTTTCTTTGTCCATTCACAGTCGCCTGTAAGCCACGGACTTTTGTAACGTGTTAATTCTCCGGCAGCTGCTTCATCAATAAAAAATGTTACATCATCATGGTTTTGGAGTAAAGAGGCTGGTACCTGTTCTGTATCATCACCCTCAACAGACTGTTGAATAACCGGTGCTTTTGTAGAGCCCCAGGCCATGAGAATGATTTTTTTTGCTTTTACAATTGTTCCAATTCCCATTGTTATTGCCAAACGGGGAACTGCACTGATGTTTGCAAATTCATAACTGTTAGCAAGACGTGTTGAGTTGGTGAGTGTGGTTAATCTTGTTTTGGTAAATACACTTGATCCCGGTTCGTTAAATCCAATATGACCGTTTACTCCAATACCAAGTATTTGCAGATCAATTCCGCCTGCATCTGATATTATCTGCTCGTAAGCAGAACAATGCTGTTTGATATTTTCTTTCTCCACTGTACCATCAGGTATATGGCAATTTTTCTGATCAATATCTACTTTATCAAACAACTGCTGCTTCATAAAGCGTTGATAACTCTGGATGGCATCTTTTTCAATCGGATAATACTCATCGAGATTAAATGCAATCACATTTTTAAAACTCAACCCTTCTTCCTTATGCATCCGTACAAGTTCCGAATACAGTGATTTTGGTGTTGATCCTGTTGCCAGTCCCAATACACATTTTTCATTATTTTCCTGTTTTGCCCTGATCAGTTGGGCAACTTGCTGAGCTGCAAATACGGAGCCTTCCCTGGCTGTATGAAAAATTTTAGTAGGGATCTTTTCAAAACTGTCTATAAGGTCTATTGGTACAATCTTTTTGGGCATACGATTGGTTTTCTTTATTAATCGGCCCAAATATATTAAAACTTAAGCGGCCTGCTACACGAAAACGGTTGCGTAGGATTGAGACAAACAGTATGCACCATATGAAACCACCGGTATTATTTGGTTTACCCGGATTTTTTAAAGGCACCTGTGACTTGTTAAGAAATACATTAACGAAAATGTTTCAAAAATGCTTTTGCCTCTTGTCAATTTTCCCTTATTTTTGCAGCCCACAAAACGGAAGGCTGCGTAGCTCAACTGAATAGAGCATCTGACTACGGATCAGAAGGTTTTAGGTTTGAATCCTAACGCGGTCACAAAAAAACCTCTTATTTTTAAGAGGTTTTTTTATGTTCGAAAGATTTCTATTACTGTAACATAAATTTCATGGTTTCTGTCTTCGTTTGACTGTAGGTTAACTTCAGTACATATGCTCCTTTTGTTAATCTGCTGACATCAATGTATTTGACTGTAGTTGTCTGCGTTTTTTCTAACCGTTGCTGATATACAATTATACCATTCGTATTATAAATACTTATAAACGATTTTGTACTGATATTTTTCCCGTCAACTAAAACATTGATATAAGTAGCAGCAGGATTAGGATAAAGTTTACTTGCAGTTGTGGTAGTCGTAAGACTGGTGATGTCAGAGTTCACTGTAATTTTTACTGTATCTAAACCGGTCATTCCTGTATTATCAGTTACTCTCAATGTAAACAGATATACACCTTCAACCAGGTTATTAACAGCAGTGTTAGCCTGATTTTGAGTACCAATGCTGAATGTGGCAGGTCCTGATATTTTTGTCCACTGGTATGAAGCAATTGTTCCATCAACATCTGTTCCGACTCCATTTAGTGTTACACTGTTAGTGGGAAGAGTAATCGTCTTGTCAGAACCTGCGTTAGCCACTGGCGCAATTGGAGCAGGTGGAGGTGCTGGTGAAAGAACAGTTACTGTTACTGTACTTGTACTAAAAGCTCCCTGATTATCAGTAACCCTCAGTTGGAACTGGTAAGTTCCCTGTACTAAATTGTTAATGACTGTTTGTGCAGATGCAGCTGATACAATAGTAAAACTTGTTGGTCCTGCAATCTTGGTCCACTGGTAAGAGGCAATTGTTCCGTCTGTATCCGTTCCGCTGCCGTTCAGCGTAACTGTATTTACTGGTAAAGTAATTGTCTGGTTTGCACCGGCATTAGCTGTTGGGGCTACGTTCACTACTGGTGCAGGGTTTACTGATACAGAGATGGTATCTCTGCCAACGGCTCCCTGGTTATCAGTTACTCTCAACTCGAACTGGTAAGTTCCCTGTATTAAACTATTGATACCTGTTTGTGCTAAGGTTGCTGAAGCAATGGTAAAAAATGCTGGTCCTGCAATCTTGGTCCACTGGTAAGAGGCAATTGTTCCGTCAACGTCTGTTCCGCTGCCATTCAGTGTAACTGTATTTACTGGTAAGATAATTGTTTGATTCGATCCTGCGTTGGCTGTTGGTGCGATGTTCACAACTGGTGCAGGGTTTACAATTATTGTAACAATGCTTGTTCCGCTTGCTCCCTGGTTATCAGTAACCCGCAGTTGGAACTGGTATGTTCCCTGCACTAAATTGTTAATGACTGTTTGTGCAGATGCAGCTGATACAATAGTAAAACTTGTTGGTCCAGCAATCTTGGTCCACTGGTAAGAGGCAATTGTTCCGTCAACGTCTGTTCCGCTGCCGTTCAGTGTAACTGTATTTACTGGTAAGATAATTGTTTGATTCGATCCTGCGTTGGCTGTTGGTGCGATGTTCACAACTGGTGCAGGGTTTACAATTATTGTAACAATGCTTGTTCCGCTTGCTCCCTGGTTATCAGTAACCCGCAGTTGGAACTGGTAAGTTCCCTGTACTAAATTGTTAATGACTGTTTGTGCAGATGCAGCTGATACAATAGTAAAACTTGTTGGTCCTGCAATCTTGGTCCACTGGTAAGAGGCAATTGTTCCGTCTGTATCCGTTCCGCTGCCGTTCAGCGTAACTGTATTTACTGGTAAAGTAATTGTCTGGTTCGCTCCGGCATTAGCTGTTGGGGCTACGTTCACTACTGGTGCGGGGTTTACAGTTATTGTTACTGTGCTTGTTCCAATTGCTCCCTGGTTATCAGTCACTCTCAATTCGAACTGGTATGTTCCCTGAATAAGGTTGTTGATTGCTGTCTGTGCTAAAGTTGCTGAGGCAATAGTAAAAGTAGCTGGCCCGGCAATCTTGGTCCATTGGTAAGAGGCAATTGTTCCGTCTGTATCCGTTCCGCTGCCGTTCAGCGTAACTGTATTTACTGGTAAAGTAATTGTCTGGTTCGCTCCGGCATTAGCTGTTGGGGCTACGTTCACTACTGGTGCGGGGTTTACTGATACAGAGATGGTGTCTCTGCCAATGGCTCCCTGGTTATCAGTTACTCTCAATTCGAACTGGTATGTTCCCTGAATAAGGTTGTTGATTGCTGTCTGTGCTAAAGTTGCTGAGGCAATAGTAAAAGTAGCTGGCCCGGCAATCTTGGTCCATTGGTAAGAGGCAATTGAGCCATCTATGTCTGTTCCGCTGCCGTTCAGTGTTACGGTATTTACAGGTAAAGTGATTGCCTGGTTTGCACCGGCATTGGCGGTGGGTGCTACGTTCACCACTGGTGCAGGGTTCACTGATACAGAGATGGTGTCTCTGCCAATGGCTCCCTGGTTATCAGTTACTCTCAATTCGAACTGGTATGTTCCCTGAATAAGGTTGTTGATTGCTGTCTGTGCTAAAGTTGCTGAGGCAATAGTAAAAGTAGCTGGCCCGGCAATCTTGGTCCATTGGTAAGAGGCAATTGAGCCATCTATGTCTGTTCCGCTGCCGTTCAGTGTTACGGTATTTACAGGTAAAGTGATTGCCTGGTTTGCACCGGCATTGGCTGTTGGTGGCTGATTAATTGTCCCTGATTGATAAATCAATACAGCTGATGAATAAGGAGCAAGTGTAATCGATCCCGCATAGGTTGCTCCCTTACTATCAATATAAGTTGCGCCCAGGCTGACCATTTTTGATGTTGCAGTTGGGTTGTACTCAAATCTTAATTCAGAAGTTGACGTAATCGTTTTTGCCGTATAACTGCTTGCAGCATCCTGCCCTGTATATGATTTCCATCCAGGTAAAGTGTGAAATATTGCAGTTGGAGTTCCTGAAACATATGTTCTGGCGGAATAAGAACTTTCTTTTATTGGATGACAATAGTAATTATTATTCAAGTTTACAAAAGAACTGGCAATTGTATTGGTATTGTAATCAGCCTGGAAAGGATATTGATATGTTTCTTTAGCAAAAAAGATATTCCCGGTGCATGTCATATTATTTATCTGGAAACTGTTTGACGCCAAGAAAATCTGAGATGCCCCTGCCGGGTCAATACTTGAACTGCCATTATTATATGAAGTATTGTTTATCAAACTTATATTATTAGTGCTATGAAGGTAAATACCTGCCATAGCACAATTTGCCACCGTATTTCCTGAAACCAACACATTCCCAACATTATCATCCAGATAAATACCAAAAGCAGCCTGATAGGTAACATCAGTTCTAGCTTGTGGGGCAGCTATCCCATTCAACACAATATTATTGAGAATTTGTATGCCAGAATAGGTTCCATTTCCACTTCCCAGCCAGGAATAAATACCTCCCCCGTCATCTTTTGTCTTACAAAAAGTATTCACATAGTTATTTCTGACAATAACCCCATTTGAAAAATAAATATTAATACCGTTATGACCTGTGTTGGTAATTGTATTATACTCAATAAGAGCGTTGGTGCAGCTATTTGCAACTTCCATTGCTACATATTCAGCATATTTTCCTTGTCCTTCAATTCCCGTATTTATCAGAGTATTGTTTCTGAAAACAACATTAGCACAGGTAGATGCCTGAACCGCAAAACTGTTTGTGTTTAAAAGTGTACAATTTTCTACTAGAGAATTTGGAGAATTCCAAAGATATATACCCTGATTACCACTATTGGTAACATTTGAATTTCTAATTATGAAGCCCCCTGATGTTATGTTGATTGCATTTACAGCATATTCATTCGCTCCGGTTAAATCAATACCATCAACTGTTGCTTTATATCCATTATCATTTATAAGAGAAGCAACCTGTGCAGCCTTACAATTTACCGGAACAGCAGTAGAGTAAAGTGTTATTTTCTTAGTTGACGAAGTATATGCCCAATCATTTTGCTGGGTACATGCAGAAACGTGATTTTGAATAAAGTATCCATAACCATTCATAAATCCATCCCCGTATAAATTGGGAAAAGTAATTGAAGTTCCTGATTGGGTTATTACCCCTTTATCCCAGATTGTATGATTCTTGCGTACAAAAACTTCGCCTCCATTCCAGTCGCCGGTAAGCTGATTATCAGTAATTCTATTAGTTCCGCCTGAGCTTTCATAATTATAATATCCGGTTTTAGGCATCCGGGAAGGCAATGTATAATTATCATTAATTAATACTAAGTATGGTTTCACAGAAAGAGCTTGGCTTTCCCATTTATTGCCACCTATATTTGTCCAAACCAAATCTGTAAATCCTGAAATTACCGGATTGGCAACATCCGTTCCATAAGCTGAAAAAATCAACCCTGCCTTTGTAATGTTGATAGATCCTGAAAAAACTTCACCCCTTTTAAACAGAATTTCATCTCCAGCAACAAAACTACCAAACATAGAGTTTAGCTTACTGATAGATTTCCAAGGAGTTGCCTGATTTTGTGCCTGAGCTGCTGAACGGGAATCATCGCCTGTTGAAGTTGAAAAGTAATAACTGGTTGCCTGTACAGCCTGAACAATACTTAAAAAACTTAAAACTAATATTACATGCGACAGTTTACTCCCAAAGAAGTAAAAAATGGGTTTCATTTAGATACGGATTTGAATTTTTAAATAGTATATTGGATTCGACTTTAAAACAACACATTCTCTAACACTTTTTTAATAAAACATTATCAAAAGCCTGCTAGGAATTTTCAAATATTATGCCACAAATACCACTAACTGGTTATAGTGTATTTTGTGTGGATAAGTACTGTTTTTTCAAAAGAACATGTGTTTACAGTGTAAAATATTTCTTTTCGATCATATTTTCGATAGAAACCAAACAAATATTTCTTTTTTTCAGTAATAATACTATCTTGCATAAGGATTTACGCTTACCCGTATAAAACCTTAATCCTGAATCCTCTCTCAAAGACCGCTTCAATCCTCTTCAGTCCTACTCGAAGCCGCCATATCAAAAAAGATTGAATAACAAGAGTTAAAAGGTTACATTAAAAATGTTTCTTTTTGCGAAAAAGCATTTATGAAATTGAAAACTGTAAAAATATTATATCTGGTTCCAGTTGTACTTTTTTTTCTGTCAGCAAGTTGTGTTGACACCAAAAATGTAGCATATTTTAATACCGTTACAGAAACTACAATTGCTTCAAAGATTCCTGTACCGGAATCTGTCATCCAAAAAAATGATTTACTGAGTATTACTGTAAGCAGTTTGAACCCTGAAGCAACAGCTATATTTAATCCAGCTAATGCATCAGCCAATACAATTGGAAGTGCTAATGGATATCTTGTTAGTGCTGATGGGTCTATTCAGTTCCCGATTCTTGGAAATATTAAAGCAGAAGGGTTCACAAAAGAGCAATTGAAAGCTGAGATTACAAAGAAACTGATTGAAAGCAAGCTACTGACTGACCCAATCGTAAGTATCCGTTTCTTAAATTTTAGAATTACTGTTCTGGGTGAAGTTAAAAATCCCTCGGTTGTAACTGTTCCAAACGAAAAAATATCCTTACTTGAAGCAATAGGAATGGCTGGAGATTTAACGATCTACGCAAAAAGATCAAATGTTCTTTTAATTCGGGAAGAAGGAGGAAATAAAATGCTGAAGAGATTGAACCTGAATTCAGATGAGCTCTTAACCTCTCCTTATTACTATTTAAAGTCAAACGACATTGTATATGTTGAACCGGATAAAACTGTTGTAAAAGCATCCAGATCATCTATTAACCAATCATGGATATCATTAGGTTTAGGCAGCTTGTCTTTACTTATTATAATTCTTGACAGGTTAATATTATAAGTTAAACCACGAAAAACATGCGGATAATTAAAGAACAGAAATCAGAAAAAAAAGAGCAGAACCTGCTGGGGCAGCTTTGGTTTAAGTATTTCCCCTATTGGCCATTGTTTTTTGTTTTTATTTGTTTGTCAGTTGCCGCGGGCTGGGGATATCTTCAATTTGCCACTCCTCTATACGAATCGAGTGCATCACTTTTAATTAAAGATGAAAAGAAAGGAGAAGACGATTCAAAAGTAATTGAGTCGCTTAATCAGCTTTCTACGAAAAAGATTATTGAAAATGAATCGGAAGTGATTAAATCAAGGGGCCTGATGTATGAGGTAGTAAAAAAACTGTTCTTATATGCACCTGTTTATGAAGAACAAAAACTAAAATCAGTTTCTGCTTATTCCAGTTCACCAATTAAGATTGAAGCAAAATACCCTGATTCTCTTATTGGTGCTCACGAAAAAATTTCACTTAAATATGATCAGCTAAAACAACAGGTAACTGTTGATAACAAGGTTTATCCAATAAATCAATGGGTTAAAACCCCATTTGCTGAATTGAAGTTTATACCAACAGGTGCACAAAACACCGGTGAATTTCCGCTGTTTTTTAATTTATACGAACCAAAGTTAATTGCCTCCATCCTGTTACAAAAATTACAGGTAAGTTCAGCAAACAAGCTTTCATCTGTAATATTTCTGAAAATTAGAGATGGCAATTCAAGATGCTCAGAAGATATCCTCAATGAATTGATGATTGCGTATAATAAAGCTGCCCTAAATGACAGAAATGTTCTTGCAAGTAACACCTTACAATTTCTTGAAGAGCGCCTTAAAAAGGTAGGTGGACAATTAGATACTATTGAAAATAAGTTACAACAGTATAAAACCAGCAGTGGGGCTGTTGAAATCGGTTCACAGGGGTCAATGTATTTACAAAATGTTGGAGCTGTTGACCAAAAGCTTGCTGAAGTAAATACTCAGTTAGCCGTATTAAACCAGGTTGAGAACTATGTGAAAGCAAAAAATAATACAGGTGGCATTGTACCTTCTACTGTTGGAATTTCTGATCCCTTGCTGAGTGAATTAATTACTAAATTATTTAACTCTGAATTGGAGTACGAAAGGCTTAAAAAAACAACTGGTGAAAATAACCCCACGCTTGTTTCAATAACTGACCAGATTGAAAAAATAAAACCAAGCATTATTGAAAATATCCGAAACCAGAGAAGTGGTTTGGAAGCAAACAGAAACAATCTCTTTGGTCTTACAAACAGGTATTCATCAATGCTCAGTTCAATACCTCAAAAAGAAAGGAACCTGGTTGAAATCAGCCGTAATCACAGTATAATAAATAACGTTTATAACTTCCTGCTTCAAAAGAGGGAAGAAACTGCATTATCATTGTCATCAGCCGTAGTTAACAGCAGGATTATTGATAAAGCACAATCTTCGTTTGGGCCAGTAAGTCCAAATAACAAGCTGATTTATTTAATTGCTATTGCTGTCTCAATGCTTATTGCAGTCGTTATTATTGCAGCAAACGAACTAATTAATCCTACCATTTTATTCCGTCATGAAATTGAAGAATTCACTTCAGTTCCTGTTATTGGCGAGATTTCCTTTAATGAGTCTAAAGAATCATTGGTAATCGGTGCAGGTAAACGAAGTTTCATTGCTGAACAATTTCGGAACTTAAGAACTTCCCTTCCATATTTAGGCATTAATGCAAATAAGAAGAAGTTATTAATCACCTCTTCTATTTCCGGAGAAGGTAAAAGTTTTGTTTCCGCAAATCTGGGTGTTAGCCTTGCAATGGCAGGTAAAAAAGTTTTGATGCTTGAATTTGATCTGAGTAATCCATCTCTCAGCGAAAAATTAAATGTACCTGAAAGTGACATTAAAGGCTTATCAGAATATCTTAAAGGTCAGGCAGAAATTGAAGAAACTATAAAGAAGACGAACATTCATGAAAATCTATATATTATTTCAGCTGGAAAATTGCCCGATAATCCTTCTGAATTAATTATGGACAAGCGTGTTCAGGAATTACTTGAAAGTGTAACTGACAGTTTCGACCATATTATTATTGACACTGCGCCAGTTGGTCTTTTATCAGATGCCTATGTTCTTTCGGCCTATTGTGATGCAGCTCTTTATATAGTCAGGCATAGATATACACCAAAAACAGCTGTGCAAAGGATTGATGAAAACAATAAAATAAATGTACTTAAGAATTTAGCGATTGTTTTTAATGGTGTTAAATCAAGAGGATTCAGAAAGAACGGCTATGGGTACGGATATGGATATGGATATATCAGTAATGAAACAAAAAGAGATAAGAAAAGAGGAGCAAAAACAAGTGCAGCATAGTTAATTAAGACTTATTGACTGGTATTTTTTTCAATATTTACCGGAATAATCAACAAGATGACAACATATATATAATTATCCACGTGACTAACCTTGGCGAAGCCATTTCTATGAATAATCAACTAAAGGCTGTAAGCTTTTTTCCAATTAATGATTAACCGCCGGAAATAAGATTTCCGTTTAATTTAAAAAAAGCAAACCCAAGCCCGTTATTATGAACAACACAAAAAATTGGTACGCAGTTTACACCCGCCCAAGAGCAGAAAAAAAGGTGGCAGATGCGCTTACAAAGAAGAAAATTGAAAACTTCTCACCCATTAACAAAGTTATACGGCAATGGAGCGACCGTAAGAAAATTGTTTATGAGCCATTATTTACATCTTATGTTTTTATAAAAGTTTCAGAACTTGAACTTTCAAGTATAAGACAAACTGACGGCGTTATTAACCTTGTATACTGGTTAAATAAACCTGCCGTTATCCGGGAATCTGAAATTGAAGCAGTGAAGCGTTTCCTGACCGAAAATGAAAACGTAAAACTTGAAAGAACTCCTATCGGCATAAATGATAATGTACGGATTTTAGGCGGCCCTTTAATGGAGTATGAAGGACAAGTTCTTTCAACAAAAAACAAGACAATTAAGGTTTACCTGCCTTCAATGGGCTATTTAATGTATGCAGAAATTGAAAATTCAAATGTTGAAGTAATAACAAAAACAATTCCTTCCATTTATACACCACTAAAAATGGTAAAATGACAAATCTTATTTGCTTGATCACAGTAAAATTTTACTGTGATCAAGCAAATAAATCATCTAAGAAAACCTGATTTTGCTAATTTGGTTTTTCCTTAGTAGAACCTTATCTATAATTTCATATACATTATTTCCTGAATTAGTTTTTCTGCAATACCTTTATTTGTAACCCTAACTACGAAAACTCTTACCGAATGCCACTCGATGAAGTTAAAATAATACAGCTGCCAAAATTTTTAGACGAACGTGGAAATTTGTCTTTTTTTGAAAATGACAACCATGTGCCTTTTTCCATTTCCAGAGCCTATTGGATTTATGATGTTCCGGGTGGTGAAGTAAGGGGTGGACATGCTTACAAAACTCTTCAGGAATTTATAGTTGCTTTATCCGGCAGTTTTGATGTCATCCTAAATGATGGGAAAGAAGAAAAGAGATTTTCATTAAACCGATCATATATGGGTTTGTATGTCCCAAAAATGATCTGGAGGCAAATGGAAAATTTTTCTACCAACTCTTTGGTTCTGATTGTAGCTGACCAGGAATATAAAGAGTCAGAATACATCCGGGATTTTAACGAATTTCAAAACTTGTAACCTTATGATTACTTTACACGCAAACGTTAACGACTGCAGACTTATTGATTTGCCGAAAATACAAAACAGAGCCGGTAACATTACACCTGTTCAGGGAATGGAAGATGTTCCTTTCGAAATAAAACGCATTTACTATCTGTATGACACTCCGGGAGGCGAATCAAGAGGTGGCCATGCTCATAAAAATCTTCATCAGCTGATTGTTGCAGCAAGTGGCAGCTTTGAAGTAACATTGAATGACGGAAAAGAATCAAAAAAATTCTACCTCAATCATCCATACTACGGTTTATTAATTGTTCCCGGAATCTGGAGAGAATTACAAAATTTTTCTTCCGGTTCTATTTGCCTGGTTTTAGCTTCTGACAAGTATTATGAAGATGACTATCTCAGGCATTATAAAGATTATTTAAATTTCATCAGAAATGGAAAACTAAACTGATTAATTAATAGAAGTATTTCGTAACCCTGTTTACGAAATATTATACTGCCCTAAACCCAAGTAAATACCCTTTAATTTCTGTAAAATGAAAACAATTTGTTACCGGAGCCGGTGGAGCACCAGCAGAAGGAGTCATAAATTCGCTTTTATTTGCCGACCCAAATGAAAAATAATCGGTATGGGAAGCGATCCATTCGATTTAGTTCTATCCAATTCAAATAAAAAATATCTTGTACATTATGCAAACAGTTGTGACTATAAGAAAGAAGTAATAAAAGTTCTTTCACTTGAACGTCCTGAATTTGTATTTTTTATTAATGATCTGGAGACTTATGAAATTTCAAAACACCGGGAAGATATTCATCAGTTAGGAACAAAAACATATATGCCAAAAGATGAAGTTATCGATACCTGTATCAACAAATACAAAAGCTATAACAAATGGGCGCAGGCAGGCATAAAAGTCCCTAAAAACAAGCTGATAAAAAATGAACATGATTTAAAAGAAGCTTTTGATCAACTTGCAGACAATGATGGGAAAATCTGGCTAAGAGCCTCTTCCATTGGTGGTGGTGGCAAAGGAGCTCTTCCTACAAATGACTATGAGTTTGCGAAACGTTGGATTAACCGTTATAATGGATGGAATGATTTTGTTGCCGCAGAACTATTAACACCTGATACGGTAACCTGGCTCTCTATATGGTATCATGGTGAATTGGTAGTGGCTCAAACACGAATCAGAAAAAGCTGGGCTCATAGCAGCCGTACAGTTTCTGGAATAACCGGGGTTACCAAGGTAGGGCAAACTTATTCAAATGACATTGTTACAACTGTTGCCCTTGATTCAATTAGAGCAATTGATCCAGAGCCGCATGGAATTTATGGGGTTGACATGGGATATGACAAGCAGGGGTTTCCAAACCCAACAGAAATAAATATTTCAAGGTTTTTTACAACAATCCTTTTCTTTACACAAGCGGGGTTAAACATGCCGAAAATAGTGAGAGACATTGCCCTTAAAAATGAATTCCCTTCCTTATCAAAAAAAATCAACCCTTTGCCTGATGGTTTGTTCTGGATGCGGGGTATGGATACTTTGCCAAAATTAATGACACAAAAAGATATTGATAACACACTTATAACTGTTTAACAAAAACACTTTAAAACAGATTCAAATATTGATCCTCTTAACAAATTCGCATGAACATCTTCTTCGATCTTGATGGAACCTTAATTGATGCAAGAATGAGGTTATACAGTCTGTTTTGCGACTTAACCGGCCAAACAATTCTGGATTTTAATAATTATTGGGAATTGAAAAGAAGCATGCATGATCAACGCTGGATTCTTTGTAACATCTTAAAATATTCTGATTTACAAGCCTCTGATTTCAAAAAAGACTGGCTTGAAAATATTGAAAAGAAAAATACCTGAATTTTGACAATCTCTTTCCATTCACGATCAGTTCTTTGGAGCATTTTAAGGAATTAGGCTTTTCCCTGTATATTATTACAGCCAGGCAAAATAAGGCCGCAACATTGAAACAACTATTAACCATAGGACTAACGGATTATTTCACTGATTGTTTTATTGCTTCATCACCAAAAACAAAAGCAGAAGAAATCCGGTTGCAGGGGATTACGCTCACTGAAAATGACTTTATAGTTGGGGATACACCAGAGGATGTTCAAACAGCAAAAAGCCTCAACATAAAAAGCATATCTGTTCTTTCAGGGTTTTATAACATGGCTGCTTTACTTGATTCAAATCCTGATTATATTGCCGGAGATATCAGCAAGATTCAGGATTATATAAAATCTATGAATACACATAAAAACTAAAAATGGAAATTACTGTTGAACAATACAACCAATCACTCGAATCAACCTGGGATAAATTTATTGAGGATAACAACAGGAATGCAACCTTTCTGCATTCAAGAAAATTCTTTAATCACAACCCTCAAAACCAGAAAGATGATACCTCTCTCCTGTTTTATAAAAACGGAAAGCTGAAAGCCGTTTTACCTGCCTGTTTAATGGAAATCAATGGGTTACTAACTTTCATCTCTCACCCAAGAAGTACATATGGAGGCTTTATTGTTGATGAATCGATTGGTGTGGAAGAGGCAATAGCAATTGTTGAAGAAACGATCAACTTTGCTAAAAGTAAGAATGCAGAAGAAATTATCATCCGGAATCCCTTCAGGATTTTTTATCAACTTCCTTCTGATGAAACAGATTATGCCATGTGGTTTCATGGTTTTTCCATTAAAAGCCGAGAACTCGAATGTGCAATCAAATTGTGTGCTGATCCGGAATCCAGATATGAAGACGGGACAAAGCGAAGTGTAAAAAAAGCATTAAAATCGGCTGTTTCCGTTAGAGAAACCGATGACTATGAGTTGTTTTGGCAGCATTTAAGTGCTAATCTATCAGAAAAGCATGGAGCCAAACCAACTCATACTATAGAACAGTTCTATCAACTGAAAAATCAGGTATCTGAAGACAAAATAAAGCTCATTGGCGCCTTTATTGACGAAAAACTAGTGGGTGGAATTGTGCTTTTTATCAGTAAACCAAATGTTTTGCACGCACAATATATTGCTTCAGATCTTAACTATCAGAATTCAAGACCTTTGAATGCAGTTATTGATTACATTCTTAAATGGGGATGGGAACAGGGATTTAGTTATCTGAACCTTGGTTCCGCAAATGAGGAAGCAGGAAGAAAAATAAATTTCGGCCTTTTTCGATTTAAAGAGGGATTTGGAGGCAGAGGGGTTCTCCGGGAAACTATGCATATGAAATTAAACAGCCCGAAGATTAATAGTAGTACTGAAACTCAATAAATTGAACTGAATTTCGTTCTTAACCCTGAATATGCCCCTCGTACAGGTATATTTTATAACCAATTCTAATAAAATTCACATGAAAACTAAAAAATTAGTCATTTACGGGCTCGGCGAAACTGCTGACTTAGCGTATGAATATTTCACCTATGATTCAATCTATGAAGTAGTAGCATTTGCTGTTGATAAAGAATATAAAACAGAAAACTTACACCTGGGATTACCAGTAATAGATTTTGAGCTTATCGAAAGTATCTACCCCAAAACTGATATTGAATTATTTGTAGGAGCATCATTCACTAAGCTGAACAGATCCAGGATGAAAATGTACAATGCAGCAAAAGCAAAGGGATACACTTGCGCCAGTTATATCAGCTCAAAAGCTTTTATATGGCATAATGCAGAAATAGGTGAAAATGCCTTTGTACTGGAGAATAACGTCATTCAGCACAAGGTGAAAATTGGCAATAATGTAATATTATGGAGTGGAAATCATATTGGACATCAAACCATTATTGAAGACAATGTTACCCTCTCTTCTCATTGTGTCATTTCCGGTTTTTGCACAATTGGAGCAAATTCATTTCTTGGAGTAAACTGTACTTTTAACGATAAAATAAAACTGGGCAAAGACAACTTTGTTGGAAGCGGTGCCTTAATTGTAAAAAATACAGAAGACGGAAAGTTAATGATTGGCGCTCCGGCTAAACCTTCTGCCATCAGTACATATGATTTTTTTAAAATCCCCCAATTAACAATATCAGTAAACTAAAAAATACTGATACATTTTTGAAATTACTAACCAAAACGCTAACATTATTATAGTGAAACATTTAAACCACCACTTGCATGATTAAGTTCCTTGATATAAAAAAAATCAATGAGCAGTATGCCCTGGAACTTAAATCTGCGGCTTCAGAAGTCATTGATTCCGGCTGGTTTTTGCTGGGAGAAAAGGTGAAACTGTTTGAAGCCAATCTAAAGAAATTTATTGGTGTAAATCATGCCATTGGTGTTGCAAATGGTTTAGATGCATTGCGTCTGATCTTGAATGCTTATATGAAAATGGGTGTCTTAAAAGAAGGCGATGAAATAATTGTACCGGCTAATACATATATAGCAAGTATCCTTGCCATTACAGACAACCGTTTAACGCCTGTTTTAGTTGAGCCAGATATTGATACTTACAATCTTGATATTTCAAAAATTGAAAAGCATATAACCAGTCGTACCAAAGCCATTATGACCGTTCACTTATACGGACGTATTGCATGGTCAGAACAATTAACGGAGCTGGCAAAAAAATACAACTTAAAAATTATCGAAGATAATGCTCAGGCTATTGGAGCATCTTACAATGGCATAAAATCAGGCGCCTTAGGAGATGCTGCAGGATTTAGTTTTTACCCAGGAAAAAACTTAGGTGCACTTGGTGATGCAGGCGCAGTAACAACAAATGATAAGGAACTGGCAGATATTGTTCGTGCACTGGCCAATTATGGTTCGCATAAGAAATATGAAAATATTTACCAGGGGTTAAACAGCAGGCTCGATGAAATACAAGCTGCTTTTCTTGATATTAAACTGAAGTATTTAGAAAATGAGAATAAATACCGCAGGCAAATAGCAAACTACTATATTTCAAATATCAGTAACCCATCAATCATTCTGCCTACTTCACCTGAAAGTGAAGAAGAACATGTTTGGCATCTGTTTGTTGTAAGAGCAACCAACAGGGATCACCTTCATAAATATCTTGAGAGCAACCAGATACAGAGTTTAATTCATTATCCGATCCCGCCTCATAAACAGGCGGCCTATATTGAATTAAAACACCAAAGCTTACCTGTAACAGATGAAATTCATAACCATGTTTTGAGTTTACCCGTAAGCCCTGTGTTAACTCAAAAAGAAATTCTTGAGGTGGTAGAAGCAATTAATCAATACAACGAAAAAATTGTTTTATAAATTCTACCAGCTCTATTCGCTACCCAAAAGAAACAATGGAAAAATCGAACTCATATAAACAAATTGTGAAAGCCACCGGCATTTTTGGCGGGGTGCAGTTTGTAAATATAATACTGAGTATAATACGATCGAAGTTCGTAGCTGTATTACTGGGTACTGGTGGTGTTGGCCTGATGGGTTTATTTACTGCAACAACTAACATGATTGCCTCCATTTCAAATCTTGGGATTGGGTTCAGTGCAGTGAGAACTATATCAGAGTCATCAGCACTGAAGGATGAAACGTTGCTGAGCAGAACAATTATAACACTGAAAAGATGGGTAAATTTTACAGGAATGGCAGGTGCCTTTATAACTCTTGCGCTATCACAAAAACTAAGTGAGTGGACTTTTGGAAGTGAGAAATATACATGGGCGTTTATATGGTTATCTGTAACACTATTGCTGCAAGCCTTAACAAGTGGCCAATTAGCATTATTGCAAGGCTTACGAAAACTGAAGCAACTTGCCAAAGCTAATGTATTAGGCTCCTTTCTTGGCCTTTGCTTATCGCTCCCGCTCTATTACTTTTTTAAAATAGAAGGGATTGTTCCTGCAATTATAATTACTGCTTGTATTAACTTAATTCTCTCCTGGTATTTTAGCCGGGCTATTATAGTTGAGAAAACAGAAATTTCACTTAAGCAGTCTTTTAAGGATGGAATTGATATGGCCAAATTGGGCAGTGTTGTAATGATAACCGGCTTTGCATCGGCTGGTGTAATGTATTTAATCAGAATGTATGTAGGCAGAACCGGCGGCCTGGAACAGGTTGGCTTATACGCTGCCGCATGGGCCATCCTCAGTGGATATGTAGACATGGTGTTTACAGCGATGGGAACTGATTATTTCCCCCGCCTATCTGAAGTTAATTCCGATAACCAGAAAATAAAAAAACTGGTAAATGAACAGGCTGAAATGGCTGTTTTAATTTTAGGGCCTATCCTGTTATTAATGTTTTCTTCACTGCCGATTCTGGTTAAAATACTTCTTACTAATAGTTTCTTACCAGTGATTGGCCTCATTCAATGGGCTTTGATTGGGATTCTGTTTAAAGCGGGATCATGGTCAGTAGCTTTTATTTTACTGGCTAAAGGGGATCGGAAGCTGTATTTTATTTCAGAAATGATCTCAAATGTAATAACACTGGGCAGCAGTATATTACTCTATCACTTTTTTAAATTGAATGGCCTGGGAATTGCTTTTTTAGTAAGTTATGTTCTTTACCTGACGCTGGTATTTTTCATTGCCAAAATAAAATACAATTTTGCATTTGATAAAGCTTTTCTAAAGCTCTTTCTGATTCAGTTTATTCTTACATCTGCAGCTTTTGCTGTAGTATTAAATTATGCATATCCAATTGCATATATTCCATCTATATTCCTGTTAACAATCTCTTCTTTTTATTCCTACTCAGAACTGAAAAAAAGAATTGATATACCCGCTATTCTAACAAGTGTAAAATCGAAATTCAGCAAATGAATCAAAATGAACCTGTCATATCATTTATAATTATTAGCTATAATTCAGCTGAATTTATTCTTGAAACACTAAATTCAGCTAAGCATCAAACATATCAGAATATAGAATTAATTATTTCAGATGATAACTCATCAGATGAAACAATACCTATTTGTGAAAAATGGCTGTCAGAAAATAACAGCAGGTTTGTCAGAACAGAAATTGTAAAATCAATAAAAAATACAGGCACTTCTGCAAACCTCAACAGAGGAATGGCTGCATCTACCGGTAAATGGATAAAATTTCTTGCGGGCGATGATTACTTATACCCAAATTGTATTGAAACCTTTATAGCACAGGCAAATACCAACCCTGAAATAAAATTTATTTTCTCAAATACCACCACAAATGGCGAAGAAACTGAAAACAATAAATTGCTGCGCTTTTTTTCGCTGGCAAACAAAGAGCAGTACAGGGAACTGCTGAAAAACAGCATTCTTCCTGCACCAACCTGCTTTATAAACAGGGAAGTTTTAGAAAATCTGAATGGCTTTGATGAACGCTTTAAATTGCTGGAGGACTATCCTTTTTTCTTAAAAGCATCAAAATCGGGTGTCAGATTTTTTCATATCAATAAACCACTTGTATTTTACCGTGTGCATGAAACCAATATTTCATTACAACAAAAACTTAACCTGAATTATATTGATGATGTGAGGCGTTTCTTTAAAATTATTTATTTAAAGGAATTACTGAATAAAAGACTTTTTATTCATTTTTCGCATTACTCTCTTCAATACCTCTTGTTGAAATTAGCAACTTTAGGTATAATCAGGAGTCTAAACACTTATAATTCACTTCTAAACTGGTTGAGCTTTTTAAACTGGAAATTACGTTTTGAGAAATTACTGACTAGGCAATGACATGTTAACACTATGAAACAAAACGACATCATTCTATTTGGGCCATCGTTGCATACAGGGGGGGGGACTGAGCGGGTATTAGTAAACCTTGCAAATGTTCTATCTGAAAGGGGGTATTCTGTTACGATTCTTACAAATATCATTGGCAGCAACAATATCTATAACCTGAATAAGTCAATTCATGTTGCAAAGTATTGGTTCGGAAATCTGAGAAGTAAAAATCCTGCTAATATTCTGCTTAAAATAATAAACAAAATAGCAGGAGCTATTTTACTGCAGTCTTTTATAGGGAAGCAAAGAGTCAAAAAGAAGATTTAATAATTTCATTTTCTGCAGCAATTACAAACGACTGTTTTAAAACAAAGTTTAAAAAAATCTGATTTCCTTTGAGCATTATCCCTACTGGGCTTATGACAAATATCCGGAAGCACAAAGACAGATCAGGATCAACTATCCACGGCTTAAAAAGGTCATTGTTTTAACGGAACATGAGAAACGCACATACGAACAATTGGGATGTAATGTGATAAAGATTCCAAACACATATCCATTTTTCCCAGATATGCCTGCGGCATTAAGTTCAAAAAAAGTACTTAGTGTTGGACACTTTAATGATGCCAAGAGAAGAGATCTGCTTATTGAAGCCTGGGCTCATGTACACAAGATTCATACTGACTGGCAACTTCAGATTGTTGGGGACGGACCTGAGAAAGAAAGATGTATAAAAATGATCAATGATCTTGGGCTAAACCAGTCGATCAGTATTATTGACCCAACCGATCAAATTGAAGATTATTATTTAAACTCATCTGTTTTTGTTCTTTCGTCTGAGTTTGAATCATTTTCATTGGTGCTGCTGGAAGCTAAAATTGCCGGCCTGCCCTGTGTCAGCTTTGATATCGTTTGCGGCCCGAATGAACTGATTAATGAAGCAGAGGATGGGTTCCTGGTGCCTTTCCCAAACACAAAATACATGTCCGAAAAGATATGTACATTGATAGAAGATTTGGATTTACGAAAAAAAATGGGAGCCTCCGGAAGGGTTGATGCAATTAAAAGATATAATCCTGAAACAATTTATCAGGATTGGGACAATTTTTTAACCACTAACTAACTAGCTTTTTTGAATGAATACTATGGCTGTTAAATATTCTTTTGCTGACTATCTGCCAATATTTCTGATCTTATGTTTCAGTGGCAACCCTATTTTTACATCCGCAGGTTATTCGAAGAATCTGCTGATCCTTTTTTCAGCTTTATTCATTTTATATTCTTTACTATATATAAATGCAAGAGAACTCACTAAAGCATTAAAACAGCTTTCCCTCGTAATATTCATCATTATTGTACTTTCCGTTTTTCAAAAATATTCATTAGGATCTGTGTCTTATCCTGGAGTTATCGCATTAGTGCTTAAAATTGCGCTGGGCATGTTTTTAATGCTGCTTTACTACTGCAAGGATATCAATCTGCTGGATATTTATATAAAAATGTTATCCTTCCTTGCAAAAGTCAGTATACCTTTTTTCATTTTAAACTATTTTGCATTTGTTGGGCTTGGAATGGAGTCACCCCATCAGAAGTCTCTACTTATTTATACATCGTTCGATCTGCCGAAAGAAACATTAAGAAATGCAGGGATGTTCTGGGAACCGGGTGCATTTGCAGGGTATCTGATTTTAGCTTTACTGTTTATTGTAATGCTGAATAAAGATTTCATCTTAGGCAACTACAAAAAACATGCTTTTTGGATCGTTATCGGCCTCTTTACAACAATGTCCACAACCGGCTTCCTGATATTGGCAATATTTATTTTCATCTATGTCTTTAAGAACTATAAATATGGCAGGATATTCGTATTGCCAATTATTTTTTTAATCAGTTTTTACGCCTATTACAATCTCGATTTTCTAAATGCAAAAATAGAAGAACAATATGACGAGGCTTCTGAAATGGAAGCCACTGATGTTTCGAATACAAGATTTGGTGCGCTTAATATGGATATGATTTATATCATGGATCAGCCATTTACCGGAAACGGGTTAGACAGTAAAACCAGGTATCGTTTTCATCCCTGGGTTGATTCGGATATCGGCCATGGAAATGGCATGTCAAACTTTATTGTTTGGTGGGGAATTCCTTTTCTGCTTTTCTGGCTGGTTTGTGTGTATCGTTTTGCTGCTAAAAATTCATATTCAATAATAAACAGCCTCCTTGTAACAATCATTATTGTTCTGGTACTGCAGGGAGAACAGTTTTTAAATTTTCCTATTTTCCTGATGTTTTTTACAGCGCCAGCGATTAAGATAGCACAGGAAAAGCATGAGGAAGAGGAGGAAGAGGAAGAATTTGATAATGAATATGAACTGTCAGTATAACAGGTTGTACTAACTAAATAAAATCAGACAGGCTAATACAACTAGCTTATAGAATATCATAATTAACAGCTTTAATTACTATGCGAATACTCTGGATTACACATGATCCCATCAGGACAACGATAGAACAGGGCCAGTCTTCAAGTGGTTTCTGGAAAGAGTCTTTGCTTAAACTCCTGAAAGCTGAAACAGGTAACCGCATTATTGTTGCCTTCCCGGGTAAAGAGAAAAAAATAATCGCTGCTGATACATACAATTTCAGGTATCCGGCAAAAAAAGTGTACCATAGCCTGTCATCTGAAACAGAAGCTGACTTGCAGTGGATCATTACTGAGTGCAGGCCTGATTTAATTCATATCCATGGAACTGAAATACCCTACGGGTTACTAACAAATAAAATAACGACCCCGGTAGTTATTTCTTTACAGGGATTTATTTCGGAATGGTATAATTCAGTTTTGGGTGATATAGCATTGCCTATGTGGAAAAAAGAAAAGACGCTGAAAGAGTATATACTGAGAAACGGGTTTGTTGATATGCATTGTCAATGGTTTCTGAACGCTGCATGTGAAAAAGAAACGGTAAGGGCCAATAAGTATTTTATAGGCCGAACTCAATTTGATAAAAATTTTGTATTAAAAAACAACAGTCAAGCTGTTTATTTTTCCGGGAATGAATTACTTCGTGATGAATTCTATACTGCTACCTGGAACCTGCAGAAAATTAAAAGATACAGCATTTACACAAGCTCTTTCACAAATCCTGTAAAGGGTTTTCATGTTTTATTGCAAGCTATTAGTTTTCTGGTTAAAGAATTCCCTGAGCTGAAAGTAACTGTGCCCGGTAAACTGACTTCAAAAATGACCGGTAAAATTTCTGGAAATGCTTATTTCAGAATGATTCAGGAAATTATCGATACAAATCAATTACAAAATCATATTAACTTTTCCGGAAAACTGGAAGGAAAAGAAATTGCGTCCATTTTACAGCAAACACATCTTTTTGCACTGCCCTCCTTTATGGAAAACAGTTCAAATGCATTAGGGGAAGCACAGATAATTGGGGTTCCAAGTGTAGTATCAAATTGCGGAGGAACACCGGATATAATTTCTGATGGCGAAAACGGATTAGTTTTCAGAAGAGGCGATGCATATGAATTAGCCATGCAGATACGGCAGATTTTCCTGAATGATCATCTTGCAGAAAAGTTGTCAACCGGCGCCAGGGAGAATGGATCGGCATTTCACAGCCGGAGTAAAATTTTGTCGCAATATTCATCAACATATCAAAATATCTTAACCCTTGAAAATTCTATTTAGCGATATCACCTACTCCTATCTTTTCCTGGCGGGAAACAGGTACATGCAGAGAAACTATTCAATAACCTGAAACAAATTGGGGTTGATGTTGAATATGAGAACTGGCACGACCCGAAACTGGAAGGAAATGTTATTCAATTTTTTGGCTTCAATGACTTTCATAAGATAAAGGCTCTGAAAGCAAAAGGATACAAGTTGGTATATACACATATCCTTGACGGGCTGACAAATCTTTCATCAACAAAATTGCTTTATCATAAAGTAAAGAATAAACTTATTAACCTTTTACCAGAGAAATTTAATGTATTGTTTCCCTGGAAAGCACTCAACTATTTTGATGCGATTGTTTATATGCATCAAAATGATATGAACACCGCAATCAATTTATATAATGTAGATCCTTCAAAAGCTTTTGTTATCCCTCATGCTGTTGATTCGCTTGAAAAATTCCAGGGAGATATTACAAAAGGGGATGCAAAATTTCTGATTTCACTTGGATCTATCGTAGAAAGAAAAAATGCAGTCTTTACTGCAAAAATCTGCAAGGAGAATAAAATTCCAATTTTATTTATCGGCCACCCGTTTGATAAATCATCAGCATACTATAAAGAATTTCTAGAGCAGGTTGATGGAACATATGTAAGATATTCGGGATTTGTTACAGAGCAGGAAAAAGTAGCCCTTCTTAAAAAAGCTTCAGGCTTTGTACTCCTCAGTTTTGGAGAAAGCGGTTGCATATCAGTTTACGAAGCAGGTGCAACAGGTTTACCTGTTCTTTTATCCGACCTGCCTTGGGCAAAAGGTTATGAAAAACCAAATGCAATTTATTTTTCATCCCCTACTGATAAGGAAAAAGCAACAAAGAGTTTGATTAATTTTTTTAAACTGTCGGAGAGAAAGACGTTTCAAACCTTTTCAGTGCATACCTGGAAAGAAATTGCAGAAAGATATGCCGCTATATATAAAAAACTACTTAACCAATAAAAAGACTATTTCACCAACCTGTTATCATCACCTGTTTTCCAGAATTAAAATGAAACCAAAAATAGCTGTTATACTTACCTGTTACAACAGGCACTTAAAAACAATTGAGTGCCTTGAATCAATATATAATCAGAAACCGGGAACTGAATTAACTTTTGATATTTACCTTGTTGATGATAACTCACCGGATAATACCGGCAAACTGGTTAAAGAACGTTTCCCCGCTGTAAATGTGCTTTACGGCACTGGTTCTCTGTTCTGGGTTGGTGGTATGCGTATGGCATGGAGTGAGGCTTTGAAATCAGCTTATGATGGCTACCTGCTGATCAATGATGATGTAGTTATGAGCAGCAATATGTTCAGCAGTTTGCTGAGTACATAGCTATTCACTGGATAAATATCAGCAGGAAGGTATTTATATCGGTTCAACAAAGATCCTGAAACTGGCAAAGTTAGTTATGGAGGAAGAACATTGCTGAATAAGTTTACAGGGAAATCAATCTTAACAGAACCTGACCAGTACAAGCCTGTAGAATGTGATTTAGCCCATGCAAACATTCTATTGGTAATGAAAAATGCAGTATCAAAAATCGGTATATTAAATCAAAGCTTTACACAGCGTCTTGCAGATTACGATTATACACTGAAAGCAAAAAAGACCGGGATACCTTTGTTAGTTTGCCCCGGTTTTTGCGGAGTATGTAAAGACGATCATGGAAAGAACTGGCTTACATCGGAGTATTCATTAAAGCAAAGAATAAGTTATTTGAAAAACCCAAAATATTTAGCTTATGCAGAATATCTTTTATTTATAAAATGGCATTTCCCGTTTTACACACCTGTTGCTTTCAGTAAACTCTGGATGAAGACCCTGTTTCCTTCACTCTGGAATAAATTAAAATCTTAACCTTACATCACTAAGAATGAATAACGCATTTGAAACACCCATTCTGTTTTTAATTTTCAACCGGGCAGATACTACTCAGCAGGTGTTCAACCAGCTGAAAGTTCTGCAGCCAAAATATTTGTATGTTGCTGCAGATGGCCCGAGAGAATCAAAAAAAGATGAAAAACAAAAGTGCGAAGAAACAAGAAAAATTATTGAGCAGGTAAATTGGGATTGTGAAGTTAAAACACTGTTCCGTGAAAATAACCTGGGTTGCGGTAAAGCTGTAAGTTCTGCTATCACCTGGTTCTTTGATCAGGTAGAAGAAGGTATTATACTTGAAGATGATTGCCTGCCATCTGTTTCATTTTTTCAATTCTGCAGCCAGTTACTTGAGAAGTACAGAAATGATCAGCGTATTTGGCATTTAAGCGGTTATAATCTTCAGGCTGGAAAGAAAAGAGGCACTGCTGATTACTATTTTTCACAGGAAACACCAATATGGGGATGGGCCAGCTGGAGAAGAGTATGGAAACATTATAATTTAAATCTGGAATCACTGAATGAGTTAGAAAAAACAGATTTAAAAGCAAACTTAAAGGCGTCAAAAATTCATGCGCTTACTGCTTTATATGATTACAGAAAAGTAACAGCAGGAAAAGTTGACACATGGGATTACCAGTATTCTTATTATCAGCTGGTGAATAATGGATTATCAATTGTGCCTAATGCTAACCTTGTTGAAAACATTGGTTTCACCGCAGATGCTACTCATCAAAACAGGCAAAAAGATACATTTATAGCGAACAAAGCAGCTGTAGTAGATTATTCAAATATGAAGCATCCTTTATTTATTCTGCCTGATGTAGAGGCTGATAAATACACATATAATAAACGGACAAGGTGGTTAAAGAAGCTTTATATAATTGTATGGTTCAATTTCTTTTACCGTAATCCGAATAAACAGTAGTATGAGAGTGATTTTTCAAATAATTACTTCCATCAATCTTGGCGGAGCAGAAAATATCGCTTTTTCACTAGCTGATTATTTAAATACAGCCGAAGGAAATTTTAAGCCAGTTATTTTTGAGCTGTATAAAACAGAGAGTACTTACTCTGACAATAAAAAGAAAAAATTAACTGAGCAGGGCATCGAATTTCACACACTTGGGTTGAAGAGCAAATATCTGAGTCTCGTGATTGCACCTTTTACTTTGTGGTACTACATCCGGAAAAGGAAACCTGAAATTGTTCATTCTCATACTGATTTACCGGATTTTGTTTTAGCACTGACGGTAAAAATGTTTTCCAAAGCCAGATTCAAAATCATCAGAACGATACATAATACAGAACTCTGGCCAACACATTCCTTACTTGGCAGGATCACGGAAAAATCATTTATTAACGACACTATTATTGCTGTATCCCGGCCCGCATTAACAGCATATAATAATTTAAGAAAAAATTGCAGGCTGGCTTCATCTGAAAATCAGCAGGTCATATTAAATGGAATTAAAAATCCTGTGTCATCAGATTTTCCATACTCTCTTGATCGCACCAAAATCAATATAGCTTTTGCAGGAAGACTTGAACTGCAAAAAGGCGCTGACACTCTGCTCAGCATTATAACTAACTGTTCTGCAAATATAAAAGAGAAAATTGTTTTTCATATTATAGGGCACGGCACTTATCAAGGGCAGATAGTGGACTTCTGTAAAAAAAACAGTTACTGTATTTTCCATGAACCTGTTTCTGAGCTGGCATCAAAATTATCTTCTTTTGACTATTTAATAATGCCTTCAAGGCATGAAGGCCTGGTTCTTTTATCCCTTGAAGCATCCTTTTCAAAAGTACCGGTTATTGCAAGTGATATTCCAGGATTAGCAGAAACACTTCCACCTGGCTGGCCTCTTTTAGCAAAAGCCCAAAAACCTGACTCGTTTATTGAAATATTGGAAAAAATAACAGGCGAGAAATATAATACCGCTGAATTAAAAGCTATTGCCTTTAATTATGTTTCTCAAAATTTTTCATTTGAAAAAATGGGCAGGAGCTATTTAAGCGTTTTTCAAACCCTTAATACAGGCACAAAATGATGAGAAATAAAATTCTGTTTATTCTTCACCTCCCCCTTCCCATTCATGGTGCAGGAATGGTAGGCCAGTTTATCAAAGAAAGCAAGCTTATCAATCAAACTTTCGAGACGGATTATATCAACCTCTCCACATCAGAGAGCATAGATGAGATAGGTAAAGCAGGTGGAAGAAAGTTCTTTGTGTTGCTTAAATTACTGAAAAATGTTTTGAAATCACTGTTAACAAAAAAATACAACCTGTATTACTTAACCTTAACTGCTGCGGGCCCCGGCTTTTATAAAGACTTGCTGTTTGTTTTTCTGCTAAAGCTTTCCGGCAAAAAAATTATATACCATTTTCACAACAAAGGCATTGCAGATAACAAAAGTGTTCTTACTGACTATCTGTATCGGTTTGCCTTCAGAAATACAAAGTCAATTTTGTTATCACCTTCCTTATACCCGGATATTCAGAAATATGTGAGGTCTGACAACGTATTCTTTTGTGCAAACGGCATACCTGAAGAAAAAACAGATTCAGTATTACTTGAAGAGAAAAAAGAAGATACTCCCTGTAACCTGCTTTTTCTTTCTAATTTACTGGCAGAGAAAGGGGTTTATGTTTTACTTGAAGCATGTAAAATATTAAAAGAAGAAAATATCCCTTTTGTTTGCCATTTTGTTGGCCCTTGGGGGGATGTGACTGAAACTGAATTTTACAAACAGGTTGCAACATATAAGCTTACCGAAAATATAATCGTGCATGGAAAAAATATGGCCCTGAAAAAATCAGGTACTTCAACTGGCCGATGTTTTTGTATTTCCTACATACTACCACAATGAATGTTTTCCGTTAGTTCTTCTTGAAGCGATGCAATTCAGTTTACCGGTCGTTTCAACTTACGAAGGCGGGATTCGTGATATTGTTAAAGAAAGTGAAACAGGCTTTTTAGTTCCTCAGAAAAACGCTGGTGAATTAGCTGCTAAACTGAAGGTGCTGATTCAAAACCCGGTATTAAGAAGAGACTTGGGTAAAAAGGGGTTTGAACGATATAAAAAACATTTTACACTTGAAATGTTTGAAAAGGAAATAACTGCAACATTAGAAAAAGCCATTACCCTTAATCAGTAAAATAACAGAATGAAGAAAATAATACCAAGTCTAAATGGTCTGAGAGCACTGAGTATATTATTTGTACTTTTTGGTCACATCCAGGTTGCAAACCTGAAACGGCTTGATGCACCCGGAGCCCAGATAGGGGTCAATATATTCTTCGTTATCTCAGGTTTTTTAATTACGCTCCTGTTACTGAAAGAAGAAAAACGTTACGGAACAATATCCTTAAAGAGTTTTTATATAAGAAGAATTATCAGAATTTTCCCAGTATACTATTTCATTCTTCTTGTATATTTCATCTTACAATTGTGTAATGTTTTTTACCTTACTCCTACTTCATGGGTTACTTCAATAACATATACAAAGTATTTCAATTTTAATGACCCAGGCGATTGGGAAACAGGGCATTTCTGGTCACTGTCTGTAGAGGAACATTTTTATTTTATCTGGCCTTCCGTCTTTTATCTCTTTAAAAAATACAGAACCAGGTTTGCACTTGCAATTGTAATCATTGTACCCTTTGTCCGCTTATTTACAGATATTTCTGTTATGCATTTTTTTACAAGGGCAGATTCACTGATGTGGGGATGTTTGTTCGCAATTTACTATGATGACATATACGCCTATATTAAAACTAAAAGTAAACTCATCCTGCTATCGCCTTTTTTTATTCTACTGTGCTGTCTTGTCACAAAAAGAATGATAACATTGCTATTTCCTGACTTTAAGTTTGCTGAACACGCTGCAATAGCCTTTGCAGGTTCATTTGGCACTATAACCAATATCTGCATTGGTTTGATTATTGTTATTTCAATAAACTATGAAAATAATCTATGGTTCAGGTTCCTTAACAATCCGGTTATGGACTATCTCGGCGTTTTATCGTACAGTATTTATATATGGCAACAGCTTTTCTTTTCCGGAAATATGGGAGCCCTTTCAAAATTCCCTTTAAATATTGTTTATATTTTTATCGTTGCCGTATTATCCTATAAATTAATTGAACAGCCATTCTTAAAACTGAAAGACAGGTTTGAAATAAAAGACCGGAAACCAAAAGCAGAAACAGCAACCGTATTACCCAATTAACCAGGATAAAAAAGACCCATGTCAGCATACCCAATTTTTACAGGTCAGCTTAAGGATATTGATCTCACAAAAAAAAATGTGATCAATACTATTAATCAATACTCATACTGCATTGCAGAAAAAGATTTCGATTTCAGAGAAGCTTTGCAAAAATCTGATGTCCTTCTGCCTGATGGAATTGGAATTACTCTTTCTTACAGGTTCCTTCATGGTAAAACAATTAAAAAAATTGCTGGTGCCGATTTACATTATTTTTTACTGAACGAACTGAATACTACAAATGGGTCCTGCTTTTACTTAGGTTCATCCACTAAAACATTAGAATTAATTGAGCAGAAATTGAAAGGTGAATATCCAAATATCCGGTTCGGGAGTTATTCACCTCCATTTAAACAGAAGTTTACAAATGAGGATAACTCAAAAATGATCAATACAGTGAACGTTTTTAAACCAGATGTATTATTTATTGGTATGACTGCACCTAAACAGGAAAAATGGGTGCATCAGAATAAAGAGAACCTGTCAGTTAACATCATTGGGTCAATTGGTGCAGTATTTGACTTTTACGCCGGCACTGTAGAACGCCCCGGAAAAATATGGATACAGCTTGGATTAGAATGGTTTATACGTTTGCTTAAGGAACCAAAAAGAATGTGGAAAAGGTACCTGTATTACGGGCCTGTTTTCATCGGGCTGGTTATAAGAGAAAAACTTAGAGGATCACGGTAATTTAATATTTTTCGTTTCATCATAATATTTTTTTTATGAGTCTCCACTTCTTCCGACTATTAAAAATCAGTTTCCTGGTTTTGGATCTGCTAATGCTTAATCTTACTTTCCTGTTCGTTATGTATCTGAACAATGAAAGGATAACAGACGCTATGGAAGTTGAATACATTTACCTGTCATTATTTTTCAACCTCTCCTGGATATTTTCAAGCTGGCTTTTCAAAATATACCAACAGGGAAGTATTTCATCATTTGAATCCTTCAGCCGATCTACATTGAGAAGCTATCTTGCGCTTCTTGCTATTGTTATTCTATACATCTTTTTATCTAAAGCAGACTTATCCCGTTTATTCATCATTACATTATTTCTTTCCATTTGTGCTGTTTTGATGCTAAACCGAGTTGCCTATCTTTTTGTTCTTCAGTTTTTCAGAAAAGGCGAAATCATCATGAGGAAAGTGCTGATCATCGGTTATAACGAAACTTCAAAAAAACTGGTACAGCAGCTGGAAGAAGACCCGATCAGCACACATATTATCGGTTACTGTGAAGATCAAAAAGAAGTTCATGAATTATCAAACCATCCAATCATAGGAGAATTATCGAGCGCAATCGAGGTATCAAAAGAAAATGAGGTTACTGAAATTTTTTCAACTATTACTCCTGAGCAGAATGAAATTATTTATCAACTGATTCAGCAGGCTGATCATGCATGTATTCGCTTCAGAATTGTACCAAATTTTAATTTCTTTGTGCATTTCCCGGTACAAATTGATTTCCTTGGAGTAATGCCGGTTTTTTCAAGACGTAAAGAACCTCTTGAAGATGTTTCAAACAGAATCAAAAAACGGCTCGTTGATATACTCGTCAGCAGCCTGGCAATTGTATTAGTACTTTCCTGGCTAATTCCGTTAATAAGTTTGGTGATCTGGCTGGAATCCGGAAGACCAATATTTTTCTTACAAAAGCGAACCGGAAAAGATAATAAGCCGTTTAACTGTTTTAAATTCCGGAGTATGAAAGTAAATAATGATGCCAATTTAAAACAGGCTTCAAAAGAAGATGACCGGATAACAAGGGTTGGTAAAATACTGAGAAAAACAAGCCTGGATGAATTTCCCCAATTCTTAAATGTATTTCTTGGTGATATGAGTATTATTGGCCCACGGCCCCACATGTTAAAACATACTGATGATTATTCAAATAGAATTAACCAATTTATGGTTCGCCAGTTTATGAAACCGGGCATATCTGGTTGGGCGCAAGTGAATGGATATCGTGGTGAAACGAAAAGACTGGAAGATATGGAAAAAAGAGTTGAACATGATTTGTGGTATATGGAAAACTGGAGCATTTGGCTCGATGTAAGAATTATCTTCTTAACGATATACCAGATTTTTAAAGGTGATAAAAATGCATTTTAAATTATAGTATGTAAACAACCCAATTCTACCCAAAATTTTATTTAAATTCATCATTAAAACATAACCTAATGTCTCAAAACAATTTCGACTTTATCCTTGCCGGGAATTATTTAACAACAATGATCGCAGCATTAGAACTTTCAAAATCAGGTAAAAAAGTTTGCGTTATCAATCCGTTACCGGCATGGGGGGGGCATTTTACAAAAATAAATGTCAATGGAAGTAATTTTGACCCCGGTGCTATTTCACATGAATTTACTGCTTTCAACGATACCGGTTTATTAGACCCTAAGTCTTATCAGCCAAATGTGCGGAATGACTGGGGAAGGTTTACCAAAGTAATTGAAAACTATACCCGAAGCCATATTGAACTGGTAAGAATGCAAACTCCATACACTGTGTATGACGGTCAGTTATATCCAGATATAATCATGACAAACAGATTAGATGTGTTACAACATCCCGTATTAGCCAACCGCATAAAAGCTGAAACACAATTAATCACCTCTCAGCCAGAGAGTGAATTACACCCAAAAAACAAAAAGACGAATCAACTTTATATTGAAAAAAGTTATTATGAAGCTTCAGTTGCCAATCATGGGGCAACATTGCATTCTGAATTATTTGAACCCTACTTTCAAAAGATGTCGAACCTTTCAACAACCGGTTTGATTGCATTGTATCACAGAATTGGCTGGTTGCCTTTATACTATCCCGAAACTATTTTTTCACAATACAGCGATAGTCCGCAGAATTTTCATGACACATACTTCTGTTATCCAAAAGCAGGATATGTTGGAGTATTCGGAGAAACACTTTCAAAAAGGCTGGAAGAAGCAGGTATAACTATTGTAAGAGAAGCGATTGAAAAAGTAGATGATATACCGGGTAAAACAACTGTTATATTAAAAAGCGGCCTTGACGTTACTGCTCCAAAACTAATATGGAGTTTAACACACGATCAATTAGTTTCTGCCGTAACGGATAAGCCTGCAAACATTTTCGACAGATGGTCTGCAACACTTGTGTTCATGACCATTCCAAGGATCAAATTGTTAAAAACATTTAGTGTTTTATGGTCGCCCGACAGGCAGACTTTATTTTACAGGGCATGCAATCAAACTGAGAGTTCAGGATTTGATGAACCAAATGCAAGAATTACAGTAGAATTGAATCCTGATTACTTAAAAGGTCTTGGCTTAACAGAGGAAGCAGATATTATTAAAAGAGTTAAACAGGATTTTGCCACTCTTGGTTTTGTTTCTGATACAGAAGCAATCTCTATTGAAGGGTTTAAAACACTAAAAAATGTCCTTTTACTTCCAAGCCGTGAAAACTGGAAACTGCTGGAAAATGAAAGAGATGTTTTATATGACAGATACCCGAACGTATTTTTTACCAGGAATACAGAATCGTTTTTTACCGATACACTGAATGATCAGATCATTAAAGGGTTAAAAATTGCTGAGCAGTTTAAAAATTAGATTCCTGTTCTTTCTTATTTTTTAAATGAATGAAAATCGGAATGGAAACACTTACAAATCAAAGAAAGGTTAGTTTTCTAAGTTTGCTGAAAACAGCTTTACTGAAATTGAAGTATGGTAAATCGCTTGAATTGAAAGGACGGTTGATTATTTTCGGAAAAATCCCGTATTTGAAGATGCCGGGTACAAGTAAAATTGTTTTTGGTGATAGAATTGTGCTGGATTCAGGTGTTAAAACAAGTAATGTGCCCTTAGTGATGAGGTGTAAATTTGTTTGTGGTACAACTGGAGTATTCGAAATCGGTGATAATACCATTCTTAATGGAGTAGGAATGACAGCTTACAAAAAAATAAAAATTGGCAAGAATTGTCTCATTTCTTCCGGAACGTTTATTTCCGATACTGATTTCCATCCGATTGATCCTATGTTAAGACAAAAAGTATCGATGGGCTATCCGACAGATTTTAACCAGGTAAAAAAGGCTGAAGTTATTATTGGCGATAACGTTTGGGTTGGCTGGGGTTCCATTATTTTAAAGGGAGTAACTATTGGAGACAACAGCATTATTGCTTCCGGATCTGTTGTTACTTCAAATATTCCTCCGAATGTTATTGTTGGCGGGAACCCGGCAAAAATTATTAAACAGATTGAGTGATCTTTATTTAAAAGCAAACCAACTGCAGATAAGATTAATTATGACTTGCTGCAATTCTTTTTATGTCTGACCCTGAACATATACATATTAGAAACCGGAAAGTTATATCTCATCATCATAAACACCCGGGAAAGAATAAAAACCGAACAACTTTTTGGATGCTGTTAGGAATTATCTTCCTAACCGCTATTGTTTTTATAATACCCCAGTTTCATCCTGAAAAGCTGATTGATTCGAAAGGTATCTGGTGGTTTGATGCATTCCAGCATATCTTTTTCTTCTTTTTCTTTACGCTTGTTTTATTCAGGCTACTTCCTTTTCAAAAACTGAATCTGAGTTTTTTTTTATTTTTAATTCTATTCTCCACTTTTTTTGAGGTAATGCAAAAACTTCTTTTTGAAATCAGTTTTTCCTATCGTGATGTAATTACAAATTTCATTGGCATTTCGCTTGCCTTCATCATATATTTATCAGTAGGGTATTTTAAAATGAGACCAAAAAAAGAAAAATTCATTCACCCCGAAAATAATCAAAGCCACTTTCTGAGTGGCTTTGATTATAATTCAAATTCAGATGAGAATTATTTAATCAGGTTAACTGCATTCAACCACGCCGGTCTTTTTGCAGCCCATCCGCTGGCAAAAGCTTCCGGTTTTAATCCACCTTCAAAACTCTTTAATACTCCTGTTGCCTGTGCCATCGTTTTTACAGTGCCGGCAGTACTGATAAGGTTCTGCACATTAAACCCCTGCTTAAACATACCGGGCTTAATAAATCCAGCCAGTGATGCAATACTTTTACCTACTCCAACTGCGTCGTTATTTTTTCCGGCATTACTCAGAAAGTTGCCTTTATTACCTGCCCATGCATCAGTAAATGAAGTGGGCTTAACAGCATTTGTAAACTGGCTCACAAGATTTCCAATACCACCTCCCCCTGTTGAAGGAAGTTTAATTTGTGCAAAGGAAGAGCTGACCATTAAAACAAATAAAGAGGCAAATACAAGTTTCATAAAATGTGTTTTTATTTAAAGTTAAAGTATAAGTTAGAAATTTGTGCTGAAATACTATCAAGCTGTTTAACTTCTTCAGTAGCTATTCCATTCCTGGTTGCTTTATTTGAAAACCTGATTTCTTTTTTTCTTCATCTACCATCAGCTTCACATCATTCAGCAGTTTCTTTGCATCATAAACTATACCATCCTTAATTGTATACTTTATCCCTCCTGCTCTTGTCACTTTGTTTTCTGCACTCAGCCTGATAGCACCTGTTCCATAAAGCACCTGCAGATTTTCCAATGGGTTTACATCTATCACAACAAGATCGGCCAGCTTCCCCACTTCAATACTGCCGAGGTCTTTTTCCATGCCCAATGCCTGTGCACCATATAAAGTTGCTGACCGAATTACTTCCAACGGATGAAACCCTGCTTCACGAAATAACTCCAGTTCACGGATATAACCAAAGCCATAGGTTTGATAAATAAATCCATTGTCACTTCCCGTTGTTACTCTTCCTCCCCTATTTTTATATTCATTAATAAAGGTCATCCACAACCGGTAATTTTCTTTCCATTCTACTTCCTGTTCTGTTCCCCAGCTATGCCAGTAACTTCCGTGCGATACCCTGCTGGGTTCGTAAAATTTCCAGAGTGAAGGCAAGGTATAATTCTCATGCCACTCCGCTCTTCTTGCACGCATCAGATCACGGTTGGCATCATAGATATTAAAAGTAGGATCAAGTGTAAAGTCAAGCGATAGTAATTCATTCATCACAGCATTCCAATGTTCACTGTAAGGAGAAGCAGCCTGTTTCCACAATTTACCCGCTTCTTCAAATCGATGCTGCTCATTGCTGTAATTATAATTAAGCGGGTATTGCTGAATGGTTTGTTTGGTAAACAAAGCTTCCGGTAAACCATACCAGTGTTCCATAGATGTTAAACCTGCTTTTGCTGAATTAACCACATTCCATCTTGCAACGTCCATCTGTGCATGATGACAGCAGCTTCTTAATCCCAGTTTTTTATTTTCTCTTAATGCAGCATCCATGATTTGCGGCGCTGCACCAAAGAATTTAATTCCGTCTGCACCTTTCTGTGCATTTTCACGAACCCAGGCAACTGCCTGCTCAACTGTTGTTACGGGTTGTTTACTTCCCATCCCAAAAGCAGTGTAAGCAAAAATGCGTGGAGCCGTAATTTTATTCTCTGCGCTTAATCTTTTTTCTTCCAGCACCCAATCTAATCCATTGCCGCAGGAAGGATCCCTGATGGTTGTAATGCCGTGAGCCATCCATAATTTAAATACATATTCTGCATTAACTCCCTGTCCGGTTCCACCAATATGTCCATGCATATCAATAAAGCCTGGTAATACATAATGTCCTTCGAGATTTATCTCCTTTCCACCTTCTTTTAACTTGGGCCTGTTGTTAGGATTGATGGCTACTCCCGGATTTCCCACATTGGCAACTTGTAGAATTCGGTTCTTGTCAATTACACTATGAACCGGACCCATTGCCGGAGTACCAGTACCGTTAATCATGATTACTCCCCGTAAAATGAGTTGTGTATACGAACCATCACCTTCATTTTTCAAAGGAGCTTTAGGGATTTGTGCAAATGAGGAAATACAAATAAAGACAGCTGCTAATGCAAAAGAAATTATTCTCATATCAGATTGGTTATACCGAAATTTACAAAGAATAAGTTGATTCAATTTCATCTTTTATTACAGGTATATGAAAATTCAGTTCTGGACGGTAGGCAAAGCACATGAACCTTATATAAAAACAGGTGTGGAAGAATTCACAAAACGCATCTCTAAATACTATCCGGTTGAATGGACCATTATTCCTTTGCCCAAAAATTCAGGTATGCTGAGTGAAGCCGACCTGAAAAAGAAAGAAGGTGAAATGATTCTTGACTGGCTGCAGAAAGAAGACTACCTTATTGCTTTAGATGAAAGAGGAAAACAATTGAGCAGTGAAGGACTTGCCGACTTTATTATGAAGAGAAGCAATGAAAGTATAAAGAATCTTGTGTTCCTGATTGGTGGTGCTTATGGCATTGATGAAGCAGTGATGAAAAGAGCCAACTTTAAATGGAGCTTATCGCAGCTGGTTTTTCCGCATCAGCTGGTGCGGTTGATCCTTGCTGAACAGGTATACCGTGCCTGCAGCATTAACAGGAATGAAAAATATCATCATAGTTAAAAAATGTACGAAGTACGATGTCAGATGTACGAACTGCCAATTCATCTGCCCGCAACTTTGTAAGAATTCTTTTAATTTTTCTTTTTAAAATTTAGCATCTACATTTAAACCATGGAATTTACAATTACACTTGCTATTATTGCTATTACCTGTATTATTTCGTTCACTGCTTTCAACAGTGAAAAAATCATCAACGACCTCATCTTCTGGCCGCCGATGATCAAAAATAAAAATCAGTATTACCGTTTTATTACTTCTGGTTTTATTCATGCAGATATTCCACATCTTGCGTTTAATATGATTACTCTGTATTTCTTTGGCAGGGCCATGGAACTATTCTTTATTGCAAAGATCGGCAAGCTTGGTTTCATATTTTTTTACCTGGCCGGGATTATTGTTTCTGAAATTCCATCCTATATCAGGCATCATAACAATTACAGTTACAGAAGTCTTGGTGCATCAGGAGCAGTTACCGCCGTCTTATTTTCATTTATCTTATTAGCTCCATGGCAAACCTTATATGTTTTCTTTTTGCCATTACCGGCAATTGTTTTTGCACTTCTTTATGTTGGGTATACATTTTACATGGACAGACGTGGCGGAGATAACATCAACCACAGTGCACATTTATGGGGAGCTGTTTGGGGGGTAGTATTTACAATATTGATGGAGCCAAGTGTTGTTGAGCGGATAAAAATAATCTCCTGTCTTCCATTTTCGGAGCAACAACGGAAATGTAATTTTATCTGCATCAAGCATAGCCATATCATTGGATGTGCTTAACTCTGTATTAGCAGCAATTGATTTTTTGATGGATAAACTTCCGGCTTCAAACAAAACCGATCCATCTTTTTCTTCAATAACAATTGTTGCAGATTCTGTTGATTGCACAGGCGTAATAATAAACCAATGCCTGTTTTTCACGATGCGGAAATGCAAAGCAGGCGAATCGATGAACTTTCCTGATTCACTTGCAGCAAGCTTCAGCAATTCATCTACCTGTTTTTCTGAAAAGCCAAAAGGGTGAATGATCTCATAGATCAATGCCCGGTTATTATACAGCATCAATTGTTTCACCGGGATATGAATTTCATTTCCTTTTACCCGGCAAAGCTTTTTAATCAGCAACTGCGTTGACATATTGTACAGCTGTTCAATTTCTTTAAAGCGGTTGATATTATCAGCAAGATTTTCCTTTACCTGCGGATATACCTTGCTGATAGCCGGAATGATTTCATTCCGAAAAAAATTTCGGGTGTACTTGCTTGAACTGTTCGATGAATCTTCTCTGTACCTCAGTTGATTTTCTTCAGCATAAGCAAGTAACTCCTGCTTGCTAAAAGAGAGCAATGGCCGTTTGATATGACCATAAGAAACAGGAATACATGTAAGTCCATGCAAACCTGTGCCACGGAAGAAATTCATCAGCAGGGTTTCATTATTATCATCTGCATGATGAGCAGTGAGAACAGAAAAGCTGTCCGGATGCAGAAACTCCGGTTGTGCCGCAAGTAATTTCTCATTGACGAGTTCCTCAAACCAATCATAACGCAATACTCTTGCAGCTTCCTGGATGGATAATTTATGTTCAGCAGCATATTTTTCTGTGTCAAAACGCTGAACCTTTACTTCCACCCTGTACTTCTCTCCCAGTGATCTCACAAAAATTTCGTCAGCTTCACTCTCCTCTCCACGTAATTGAAAATTGCAGTGAGCAATGGTGAAATGATACCCGGCTTTAAAACAGAGATCAGTTAATACAACACTATCCACTCCTCCGCTTACCGCAAGGAGCAACTGATCTTTTGGTGAGAAAAGATTATGCTGTTGAATGTATTGTTGAAAAGCATTTATTGAAAGCATTGAACAATCTATTACTTTGATAAAAATCTCATTATTAAAAAAAGAATAAGCCCCAGGAAAGATAAGCCAATGAGAAAAAATCCTCCCATTACAATAATAATCCCTCCGCCGTGTACATTACTGGTATCAGGAATAAAAACAAGAAGCATCCCGATTAATATCGCAGCCGATGTGATGAAATAGGCTCTCTTTGAAACTGTATCGTTGAAAATATTAGGCATAATAAATCAAAACGTCAGTTCCTCCCAGGCTCCTCTTAATTCACCTAAAGCATGCTGCTCTCCTTTTTCTTTGGCAACTTCCATCCCTTTCAGGTACCACTCAATCGCTTTTTCTGTATCATCATTTCGTTCAAACAATTTGCCCAAGTGATAATATGAGCCCACATAGCCGGGTTCATTTGCCAGTAATTCTTCAAACAATTGACGGGCTGTTTCATCATCGCCCAGTTTAATATATTCCAGTGCCAGCGCATGCTTCAGGAAGCTGTCGTTGGGGTTTCCTTCGAGGAATTTCTTTAATTGTTCAACACGATCCATGTGGCTGTTAATTTTTTAAGAACAGGTGTTTGTTTTCAAAATCAAACCTTTATCTTTGTTTTAGTTGCATAAACAACCATTTATTTCCCTGATTAAAAATGATTGCATGCAATATCCATAAAAATTATCAAGCTAATTTATATCACCAGCGATGATAATTTTTGTGGATATACTATGTGGCTGACAATAAAATAAAAATGAACGCATGAAAATTTTAGTTTGTATCAGTAAAACGCCGGACACAACGGCAAAAATAGCCTTCACAGATAACAACACAAAGTTTGTACAGGATGGTGTACAGTGGATTATCAATCCTTACGACGAATGGTATGCCCTTGTGAGGGCCATTGAACTGAAAGAAAAAGACCCCGCCGCTGTTATTCATTTAGTAACTGTTGGTGCTGCTGATACAGAACCCATCATCCGCAAAGCATTGGCATTGGGTGGTGATGAAGCGATTCGTGTAAATGCAGACAGTCATGACAGTTTTTATATCGCTTCCCAAATTGCTGAAATTGCAAAACAGGGAGCTTACGATTTAGTCTTTACCGGTAAGGAAACCATTGATTACAACGGTTCATCTATTGGCGGTATGGTTGCTGAACTACTTGACCAACCTTATGTTTCGCTTGCCACCAAATTTGAACTGAATGGAACAATCGCAACCATTGAACGTGAAATTGAAGGTGGTGAAGAAACCTGCGAAGTAAATCTGCCGGTTGTAGTAAGTTGTCAGAAAGGAATGGCCGAACAACGCATCCCCAACATGAGAGGAATCATGGGTGCACGTACCAAACCATTGAAAGTTGTTGAACCGGTTGCTGTGGAAGCATTAACCAGCGTCGCATCATTTCAGTTACCTCCTGCAAAATCTGGTGTAAAACTGGTTGATCCGGAAAATGTAGGCGAGCTGATTCGTTTACTTCATGAAGAAGCAAAAGCAATTTAAAAATGGATAATTGTTTAATGGATAATTGATAACTGCTTCCATGAAAGAGAATATACTTAAAACAAAAAGCTTTGAATTTGCTGTAAGGATTGTCAACCTCTGGAAATACTTAAAAAAGCAGCATAATGAGTATATCCTTTCACAACAAATTCTGAAAAGCGGAACAGCTATTGGAGCCTTAATCCGTGAAGCAGAACATGGTGAAAGCATGAAAGATTTTATCCATAAACTTACAATCGGGCTGAAAGAAGCAAATGAATCAAAGTATTGGCTGGACCTGCTTGTTGCTTCAGATTTTATAACAAAAGAAATGTTTGACTCATTGAATAAGGATTGTGAAGAGTTACTGAAATTGCTTACAGCAAGTGTAAAAACTTCTAAATCCAAACTGAAATAATTATCATTTATCAATTAACTAATTATCAATTATGAGTATTCTCGTTTTTATAGATGCCGCTGATGGTCATGTAAAAAAATCTTCCTTTGAAGCATTGACCTATGGCGCACAATTGGCCAAACAACTCGGCACAAGTGCTGAAGCTGTTTTATTAGGTACAGTTGCTGATGATGTGGCCGCACTGGGCAAATACGGTGTAACTAAAATTTACCAGGTAAACAGTGACGCATTGGCTCATGTGGATGCACAGGTATATGCAAAAGCAATTGCTGATGTGGCAACTGCAAATGCTGCAAGTGTAATTGTGTTATCACATAACTTAACCGGGAAAGCGGTTGCTCCCCGTTTGAGTGCAAGACTTAAAGCAGGCTTGGTTGCAGGTGCTGTAGGATTACCTGACACCAGTAATGGATTTGTGGTAAAGAAAGGCGTGTTCAGCAGCAAAGCATTTGCATTTATTTCTGTAAATACTCCCGTAAAGATTTTATCCATCAGCCCGAATTCATTTCAAACAATTGCAGGTGAAGGAACAGCTGAAGTAGTTGCAGCAAACATAACTGTTGAAACTCCGAAAGTAAAAGTAACTTCCACTAATATGGTGACTGGTGAAGTTCCATTAAGTGAGGCTGATATAGTAGTAAGCGGTGGCCGTGGTTTTAAAGGACCCGAAAACTGGGGCATGGTTGAAGAACTGGCAAAATTGCTTGGAGCTGCAACAGCCTGCAGCCGCCCGGTTGCTGATGAACATTGGCGTCCGCATCATGAACATGTGGGACAAACAGGTGGTTCCATTGCTCCCAACTTATATATTGCCATCGGCATCAGCGGTGCTATTCAACACCTGGCAGGTGTAAACCGCAGTAAAGTAATTGTGGTGATCAACAAAGATCCTGAAGCACCATTCTTTAAAGCAGCTGATTATGGTATTGTGGGAGATGCCTTTGAAATTGTGCCGAAGATGATTCTGGAAGTAAAAAAGCTGAAAGGCGTAGCTTAAATTACTTCCATATATAATAAACTGAGAGCGCCGTTTTTACGGCGTTTTTTCATTGTTTAAACCAACCAGAATGTTTAAGATGAAATAATTCAGTTGAATAACTCAATTAAAAAGCAAAGCCCTTAAATTTGCCCTCGGGATATGAAAAAAATTGAACTGGAAATAGTAGCACTTTCCCACAGCATTACGCAAACACACAGCTATGCAGTGGTTCTTGGCGAAGTAAATGGACTGCGCCGTTTACCCATCGTTATTGGTGGTTTCGAAGCACAGGCAATTGCTGTTGCACTAGAACGCATGCAGCCAAGCCGCCCACTGACTCATGATCTCATGAAAAATTTCATGCTGGCTTTTAATGTGGATCTGCACGAAATTGTGATCAACGATCTTCAGGAAGGTATTTTCTACTCCAAGCTTTTATGTTCTTCTGATAATGATACGGTTGAAATTGACAGCCGTACAAGCGATGCCCTGGCATTGGCTGTACGTTTTGGCTGCCCCATCTATACCTACGAGCATATCCTCGAAAGCGCCGGAATTTTGATGGAAGATGATGAAGAGAAAAAAGAGAAAGAAGAAGTAACGGTTACTACCGGGGGTGAAGGAAAGGAAGATCTCAAATCATTAAGCATTGAAGAATTACAAACCCTGCTGAACGAAGTCTTAGAGCAGGAAGATTATATCCGGGCCATCTCCATCAGGGATGAATTGAGCAACCGCAAGAAATAATTGATAATTGGTTAATGGACAATTGATAATTCCGCCTCCATTCAACTAATTTTCCACTATCAATTATACAACTATCCATTAATGATCGTTTTTCCCAATTGCAAAATCAATCTCGGCTTACAGATTCTCAACAAACGGGAAGATGGATTTCATAATCTCGAAACAGTCTTTTATCCCATTCCATTACGAGATGCGTTGGAAGTGGTCAGAACCCAGAGCGAAGTCGAAGGGTCTGGCGGGCTTATCGAGCGGAGTCGAGATAACCATATCTCATTTAATTCAACCGGACTAATAATTGAAGGTGATTCTCACAACAATCTATGCATCAAATCATATGATCTTCTGAAAAAAGATTTTCCAGCACTTCCATCCATTCAAATGCACCTGCACAAAACCATTCCCATGGGAGCTGGCTTGGGTGGCGGTAGCAGCGATGGAGCCTTTGCTTTGAAACTGCTGAATGAAAAATTTCAACTGGAATTATCGAGCCAGAGTTGATTAATTATGCCCTGCAACTTGGAAGTGATTGCCCTTTCTTCATCATCAACAGACCTGCCTTTGCAACTGGCAGAGGTGAAATTTTGGAGGAAGTTCCACTTGACTTGTCGGCCTATCATTTTGCAATCGTCAATCCGGGTATTCATGTAAATACCGGCTGGGCTTTTGCAAATCTGAATCTGTCAGGCCGCTCCAAGAGACCAGACCTTAAAACAATCATTCAGCAACCAGTAAGTACTTGGAAAGATCAGCTCATTAACGACTTTGAAGAACCGGTGAGTAAAGCCCATCCGGAGATTGCATCCATCAAACAACAACTGTACGATGCAGGTGCTTTGTATGCTTCTATGACGGGTAGTGGCAGTACAGTGTTTGGCATTTTCAACAAGGAACAAAAGCCTTCACTTTTATTCCCTTCATCTTATTTCTATAAGCTAATTTAATTATCGGCTAATTGTAGTAATTCATTCAGGTTCAATTCATCAGTAACCATCACTAAATTATTTTTTTCATCCAGCGGCCACAGTTCTTTGGGCTTGTCCCAGTACAGTTCCACCCCGTTTCCATCAGGATCATTTAAATAAATCGCCTCACTTACACCATGATCTGATGCCCCGGTTAAAGGATACTTTGCATCCATCAAACGCTTCAGAATAATTGCCAGATCTTTCCTTGTCGGGTACAAAATAGCTGTGTGGTACAGTCCAACCGAATGAACCGGTGCCGGACCTGCCCCTTTACTGTGCCAGGTATTTAACCCGATATGATGATGATATCCTCCGGCCGAAATGAACACTACCTGCGATCCGTATTTCTGCATTACTTCAAATCCAAGCAAATCACGGTAAAAGCCAAGTGAACGGTCGAGGTCAGACACTTTTAAATGTACATGACCAATCCTTGTTTGTGCAGGAACTGTATAACTCATATTAATCCCGATTTTATTATATGAAAGTAAGAAAGTATTTTTGAGGCTTCATGGTAAACGCAACTCATATACTTCAGCTGAATCTCGATCTCCTCAATCATCGAGGATAAGAAGCCCCTAACCCCCTGAAGGGGGAACAATGCGTTACACTTTAGTTTTTCATTTTACATTTTGGTTTCTTCATTTCTAATTTTCATTCTATGCATACAACAGTATCTGTTTCAGCCGGTTCACAGCATTATATTGACCTCGAAGAAAAATACGGCGCACATAATTATCATCCATTGCCTGTAGTATTAAAAAAAGGCGAAGGCGTGTTTTTATATGATGTAGACGATAAACGTTATTTCGATTTCCTAAGCGGTTACTCTGCAGTGAATCAGGGTCATTGTCACCCAAAGATTATTGCTGCACTGATTGAACAGGCACAGCAACTCACTTTAACCTCAAGGGCTTTTCACAGCAACCTGCTGGGTGAATATGAAAAGTTCGTTACTGAATATTTCGGTTATGATAAAGTGTTACCGATGAATACTGGTGTGGAAGCTGTTGAAACTGCCATCAAGCTTGCACGCAGATGGGGCTATGAAGTGAAAGGGATTGAAGACAACAAAGCAAAGATCATTGTATGTGCCCATAACTTTCATGGTCGTACAAGCGCAGTCATTTCTTTCAGCACCGACCCAAGTTCTTACACAAAGTTTGGACCTTATATGCCTGGCTTTGAAGTAATTCCTTATAATGATTTAGCTGCTCTGAAAGAAGCATTACAGGATGAGCATGTATGCGGTTTCTTGGTTGAGCCTATTCAGGGTGAAGCAGGTGTGGTTGTTCCCGATGAAGGTTATTTATCTACTGCCAAACAATACTGCGAAGCAGCCAATGTATTATTTATAGCTGATGAAATACAAACCGGTTTGTGCCGTACCGGTAAGATGCTTGCCTGCGATCATGAAAATGTTCGCCCGGATATTCTTCTTTTGGGCAAGGCTTTAAGCGGAGGTGTGTTACCTGTAAGTGCAATACTTGCGGATAATGAAATCATGATGACAATAAAACCAGGTGAACACGGAAGTACTTATGGTGGTAATCCCCTCGCCTGTCATGTAGCCATCACTGCATTGAAAGTATTGAAAGATGAACAGCTTGCTGAAAAAGCTGAGGTATTGGGACAGCAATTAAGAAATGAGCTAAACGCTCTCAACTCCCCTTTCATCAGCCTGGTAAGAGGAAAAGGATTGCTGAATGCAGTCATCATCAAACATCAAAACCCGGAAGCTGCCTGGGATCTTTGTGTAGAAATGAAAGAACATGGATTACTTGCCAAGCCAACGCATGGCGATAAAATACGTTTAGCCCCACCGTTAGTGATCACAAAAGAACAAATCAGTGAATGTGTGGAGATCGTTAGAAAGAGTTTGCTTATTCTCCGGTAAAGTTTTTAGCCTGTAGCCGATAGTTATTAGTAACCACAGCTAATAACTATCAGCTATCCACTACCGGCTATTGGCTTGCTTATAACCCTTATTTTTGCACCTCAATTACAAGAAAGACATGAGTGAAGAGAAAAGCCTGAATTTTATTGAAGAATTGATTGAAGAGGATCTGAAGAGTGGAAAATATCAATCCATCGTTACCCGTTTCCCGCCAGAGCCAAATGGTTACCTCCATATTGGTCATGCGTCCAGTATCTGTTTAAACTTTGGTTTAACACAGAAATATCCCGGCTATACCAACCTGCGGTTTGATGATACCAATCCTGTTACAGAAGAAACAGAATATGTTGACAGCATCAAAGATGATATCCGCTGGCTTGGATTTACATGGAAACATGAACTATACGCTTCTGATTATTTTGAAACACTTTATCAATATGCCATCACCCTCATCAAAAAACGACTGGCTTATGTAGATGATTCCACTTCAGAAGAAATGGCAACGATGAAAGGATCGCCAACAGAACCTGGCAAAAACAGCCCATACCGTGACCGCAGTATCGATGAAAACCTGGTTTTATTTGAGCGGATGAAGAATGGTGATTTCCCCGATGGTACACATACCCTGCGTGCAAAGATTGACATGGCGCATATCAACATGCTGATGCGTGATCCGATCTTGTACCGCATTAAACATGCCCATCATCACCGCACTGGTGACAAATGGTGCATCTATCCCATGTATGATTTCGCACATGGTCAGAGTGATTCAATTGAAAACATCACCCACTCTATCTGCACGCTGGAGTTTGTTCCCCACCGTGAGTTATACGACTGGTTGATTGAACAACTGGAAATCTATCCATCGCATCAATACGAATTTGCACGACGCAATATCAATTATACAGTTACCAGCAAACGCAAACTGCTGCAACTGGTAAATGAAAAACATGTAACAGGTTGGGATGATCCACGTATGCCCACTATCACAGGTTTAAGACGCCGTGGTTATACTCCTGACAGCATTCGTGATTTCTGCGACCGTATCGGTATTGCCAAGAGAGAAAACATGATTGATGTTTCCTTACTTGAATTCTGCGTTCGTGAACATCTGAATAAAATTGCTCAACGCAGAATGGTCGTGTTCAATCCCATCAAAGTAATTCTTACGAATTATCCTGAAGGGCAAACTGAACTGATGCATTCAGAAAACAATCCTGAAGATCTCAGCACAGGCGAAAGACAACTTCCTTTCAGCAGGGAAATATTGATTGAAGCAGATGACTTCATGGAAAATCCGCCAAAGAAATTTTTCCGATTGGCACCGGGGCAAATGGTTCGTTTAAAAAGCGCTTACATTATTCAGTGCGATGAAGTGGTAAAAGATGCGGCAGGAAATATCACTGCACTTCATTGCAGTTACTTACCTGAAAGCAAAAGTGGTGGCGATGCATCGGGACTGAAAGTAAAAGGCACTTTACATTGGGTAAATGCAGCTGATGCAGTTGAAGTGGAAGTAAGGGAATATGACCGTTTGTTCCGTGTTGAAAATGCAGCGAATGAAGAAGGCGACTTTAAAGATTATATCAATCCTGATTCATTGAAAGTGGTAACCGGTTATGCGGAACCTTCTTTGAAAGAAGCAACGTTAACTGAACGTTTCCAGTTTATGCGTAAAGGATATTACTGTTTGGATAAAGACACCACCTCAACCAAACTCATCTTCAACCGTACAGTAACATTGAAAGATGCATGGGCGAAGGAAGTGAAGAAGAATTGATTTGTTGTCTGTTCACCCAACGGGTGACTGAACAACACATAGTAAAACGATGTACAGTCATCCGCCAGTTGGCGGATGAGCAGACATCGAAAAAAAAGAGCGGATCAATGATCCGCTCTTTTTATGCTTTTAATATCATTAATGATGTACAGCTTCCAGTGCTTTTGGATCATGCTTATGACGGAACAATAAACCAAATGCAACTGCAACAACAAGTGAATATAAAGAGAAAGCAATCCAGATGCCATGCCAGTCTTTCGATCCATCACTCAGTGTATAAAACTTATCAATCACAACTCCACTTACAGAACTTCCGAGCAATGCGCCAAATCCATTGGTCATCATCATGAACAAACCCTGTGCACTGGCCCTGATCTTACTGTCGCATTGCGAATCAACAAACAATGAACCGGAAATATTAAAGAAGTCGAATGCCAATCCATAAATAATGCAGGATAAAACAATCATCCACAAACCTTCAGCAGGATTACCATAAGCAAATAATCCAAAACGAAGTACCCATGCAAACATGCTGAACAGCATCACTTTCTTAATACCGAACTTCCTCAACATAAATGGTATGGCAAGAATAAAGACCGTTTCTGACATCTGCGAAATAGACATGATGATGGCCGGATACTTCACAGCAATGGCATCTTTATAAGCATCTACTTTTGCAAAGTCATGCAGGAAGGTATCGCCATAAGCATTGGTTAATTGTAACGCAGCACCCAGCAACATCGCAAAAATGAAGAACATGGCCATCTTCACATCTTTAAACAGTGAGAAGGCTTTTAAACCAAATGTATCAACAAATGATCTGCCTTTTTCAATCACATATAAAGGAGGACATTTTGGTAAGGTGAATGAATAAACACCCAATAACAGTGAAGCAACAGATGCCACATAAAACTGGCTGGCAGATGTTTCAATATGCAACAGACTTACAATCCACATCGCCACAATAAAACCAATGGTTCCCCATACCCTGATCGGCGGAAAATCTTTAATGATGTTTTTATTTTCATTTTTCAATGCTGTGTAAGAAACTGTATTCGCCAGTGAAATGGTTGGCATGTAAAAGATCATATTCAGCAGCATCACCCAGAAAAAGGTTGTGGGATTATCAACAGTCGGAATCAAAAAAAGAATGACAGCCCCTATGATATGACAGATTCCCAGCAGACGTTCAGCATTTACCCACCGGTCAGCAATAATTCCTGTGATGGTTGGCATAAAGAGAGCTGAAATACCCATGGTGGAAAAGATGGCACCAAACTCAGCACCCGACCATTGTTTGTTCTGAAACCAGTAAGCGCCAACTGTAATCAACCATGAACCCCAGATAAAGAATTCTAAAAAACTCAAAATCGTAAGACGAAACTTTATACTCATCACAAAATGGTTTTGATTGTAAATATCCTCTTCTATAAAAAGGAAAGATAATTGTTTTTAGAATATTGTACTGTCTGACTGCTCAATGTCATTAAACTTACACATGCTGTTTCAGTCACTGATTATTCCCGTTTGGGCAGCGTTTACCGGCAAAGCCCATGTCTTAACCGGATACATGCATCTTTTTTTTAATTCCTGTCGTACATTCACACATATTAACTATTATCAATGACATTGAAAGGTATTTGTATTTCCCTTGTTTTTTCCCTGTTAATGTTTTCCGGATCCGCACAAAAACAAAAGCAGGCTCCATCTGTACCAACCGGAAGCAATCACCGCTGCGGCACACAAACAGTAATGGATGAACTCATCAAAAAGTATCCATCGCTAAAAAAAGAAATGGAGCAGAACAGGCAAAAAACTCTGCAGGCTTTTCAACAGATCAAAATAGCTCAGCGTACCAATGCCACTTATACAATTCCTGTAGTTGTACATGTTGTTTTATCAAACCCCGCAACTGTAACTGATGCACAGGTACAATCGCAGATAGATGTTTTGAATGAAGATTATGCAGGATTAAATGCTGACTCAACAAGAATTCCTGCTGCCTTCAAACCATTGTTTGGAAAAAGTAATATCCGCTTTTGTCTTGCCCGCAGAGATGTTAAAGGAGATGCAAGCAATGGAATTGTTCGTGTTACTTCTTCCACCATTTCATCACCAGGCGATAATGATCCGGTGAAGTATACCTGCAAAGGCGGCAGCAATGCATGGGATCCAACAAAATATCTCAACATCTGGGTTTGCCAGATGCCTTCCGGTTTTCTGGGTTATACCTTTTTTGCATCCGATCCACTTTCTGTAATTCCTTTAGTTGAAAGAGGATTTGTAAACAGTTTCCGTTCATTCGGCAGAGGATCTATTGCTCAGGCTCCGTTTAATCTCGGTCGCACAGCTACACATGAAATTGGTCACTTCTTCGATCTCAATCATATCTGGGGTCCTAACAATTGTGATGGCGCACAGAACTGCCAGGATGAAGACGGCATTGGAGATACACCTAAACAAGTTAAATGCACATTCGGAGCACCCGCTGCAGACAGCATAATTACAGATTCATGTACAGCAACCGCACCCGGCATTATGTGGATGAATTATATGGATTATGTTGATGACCGTGCCATGGTGATGTACACACCAGAACAATACAACCGCATGGAAGCTGTTTTACTTTCTACTCCCTGGATGCTGGCGTTAACAAGCTCTGATGGATGTACTCCGCTTCCTTCACTGAACAGGGATGTACGTTTTGAAAAATTCAGAGATGCTTATTATGAACTCTGCGGAAATACAACCGATTTGATTTTTACCTGCAGCAGTTCTTATAAACCACTCATTACTATTAAGAATGTGGGAACAGATAATATTACCAGCCTTACCATCTCAGCAAAATTTGGAACAGGTGCAGCAGTAGTTACCAACTGGACAGGTACAATTGCACCGCAGGCAACTGCTGATATTATTCTCAATTCAATGACACTGAACCCCGGCACAAACAGTAACCTCATAGTATATACATCCTATCCAAACGGAGCTGTTGATCAGAAAGTGGCGAATGATACGGGGCATCTTGGCGGGGTGGTTTTTCCATTAGTTACGCTTCCGTATTCTGAAGGTTTTGAAAATGTCAGCTTCCCTCCCAACAACTGGCAACGTTTTAATACTGATGCAGACATTACCTGGGAACGCACAACAGCAGCAGCCAAAACAGGTAATGCATCCATGTTCATCAACAACTTTGATTATACATTGAATGGTTCAACCGACTGGATGTATTTACCATTGATCCCTGTAAAAGGAAAAGATTCTGCCTTCCTCACATTCCAGGTAGCAGCAGCAACTTACAGTCCGCCTGATTCTTTATTCAATCCAACCGACACACTGGAAGTACTGGTAACTTCTGATTGCGGATTAAGCTATACAAGTGTATATAAGAAATGGGGCAAAGACCTGGTAACAACCGGAAATATTGGAATCAAGACGGCCTTTGTTCCAACCGCCGGTCAATGGAGAATGGATACTGCATTCCTTGGTGATTTTTCCAGTTCAACTGCCGACTATGTGCAGGCCGTCATTAAGAATACAACCAATTACGAGAACAATATTTATATCGATGATATCAATATCACTGTAAAAGATGCCAACCCTAATTTGAAACGAAAGGGAATCATGATTACTCCCAATCCTTTCAGGAAAGCTTTGTACTGCAGTATTACCAGCAACCGCTCAATATTGAATACATCAATGTGTACAATCACATCGGGCAATTGGTTTGGCAGAAGAAAATAGCAATGGGCATACCCGGGAATAATTTTGGCCCCAGTTACCTCGAAGTAAATCTCGGCGCTCTCAGCAGTGGTATCTACACAGTGCAGATTGTATACAGGGCCAAAGAAACCCAAACGATAAAAGTTTTGAAAATAAATTAAGAGTAAGGTCAGATGAAGGCCTGACAGCAATCAGTAAGACGTGGAGAAAAGATGCCTTACCGAAACTGCTCACGGCGTAACTTTGCGGGAAGTTCACGCCCCGTCTGACGCCCTCGTCGGACGGAATAAAAAAAAACAAATGGAAACAGGTTTAGAAGCATTGATCAAAGGCAACCGTGTAGACAGTTCATTACAGGCAATTGCTGAAAAGATTTATAACAAAGAACGCATTACCGAAGCCGACGGATTACTGTTATTTGAAAAAGGAAGTCTCCCCTTTCTTGGCGCACTGGCCAATCATGTGCGTGAACGCCTGCATGGCGATGCCACTTATTTCAACCGCAACTTTCATATAGAACCCACCAACCTTTGTGTGTTCAGCTGTAACTTTTGTTCTTACTCCAAGATATATGCAAAAAAAGAAGAAGGATGGGAACTGAGTATTGAACAGATGCTGCACATGGTACAGAAGTATGATGGTATTCCCGTTACTGAAGTACATATTGTAGGTGGTGTGCATCCTAAAATGGATCTGCAGTTTTTTGCTGATTTATTAAAAGCAATTAAAGATCACCGTCCTGAAATACATATCAAAGCATTTACTGCTGTTGAATATGATTATATGTTCCGCAAAGCAAAAGTGAGTGTGGAAGAAGGATTAAAAACACTCATCAGTCACGGACTGGATTCTATACCCGGTGGTGGTGCAGAAATTTTCCACCCCGAGATCCGTGAAAAAATATGTGCTGATAAAGTAGATGGAGATGGCTGGCTGAAGATTCATGAAACAGCACATAAGCTTGGGCTGCACAGTAATGCAACCATGCTCTACGGACATGTTGAAAAATACTGGCACCGCATTGATCATATGAACCGCTTACGCAATCTGCAGGATGAAACAAATGGTTTCCAGACTTTCATTCCGCTGAAGTTCCGTAACATGGATAATGATATGAGCCATATTGCAGAAAGTACTGTAGTGGAAGACATGAAGATGTATGCCATTGCAAGATTGTTCTTAGACAACTTCCCTCACCTGAAAGCATACTGGCCAATGCTTGGAAGACATAATGCACAGATGACTTTATCTTTTGGAGTAAATGATATTGACGGAACAATTGATGATACCACAAAAATTTACAGCATGGCTGGCAGCGAAGAACAATCACCTGCTATGACCACTGAACAATTGGTGGCATTGATTAAACAGGTAAAACGCAAACCCGTTGAACGTGATACATTGTATAATGTAGTGAAAGATTACAGTGAAGTTGAGTTGGCCGGAGAAACAGGTTTTTCTACAAACTGAATAATGAAGACTTCTTTTTGAAGTCCTTTTTTTGTGGATGGGTTTGTATTAAATTGTTTTGATAATGAACAGATTTTTATAGAAATTATAACCCCAAGCAAGGTGTTAGCAGTTATTATAAAATGCGCCTCAAACCATTTTTTTTCATCATATCACTTTTTTCACTTCTTACCTCCTGTAAGCAGACCAATGAGCAATTGTTGGACAAGGCTTATAATCTTAATAAACAAAAGAAGTACGACAAAGCCATTGAAATTTATAACGAAGTAATTAATCGAAACAGTAAACTTCAATTAGCTTTTTATAACAGAGGGTTTGCTTATTTACAAATAAAAAAATATAAAGAAGCCCTAGCCGATTTCAATAAAGTAATAGCACTACAGACACATGGCGACTTTGTCATTAGCTACAACAAAGACCTGCCTTATCCAGACGAAGAAACAAGGACACAAGTGTCATATCATGTAGCTTTATACCAAAGAGCACAAGTAAAATATTTCATGGACAGTCTTAGAAGTTCATTTACGGACTTTCAGAGACTAGTTGACGACAATTATGAAGAGAAAAGTAATTGTATGTCTTGGCAAGGAACGATTTACATAAGAAGTGGCAACACTGACAAAGCATGTGAGTACTTTTTTAAAGCAAAACAATTTGCATTGAATGACGAAGACAGAAACGATGCAGAAGATATGATAAAAACCTATTGCGGACAGACAAACAACCGCTAACAAATCCCTCTGGCAAGTGTTCCGAAGGATCACTTGATGCCATTTGATCCTGCCCCAATTGTATCGGGGAATTTGAAAACAAAAAATTTCTATCTTGTACAAAAGCTGATCAATGTCTCAAAATACAAAGTTGGTGACAATACCATTCCACATTTTGTAACCTTCTCTGTTGTTGGATGCCTGCCCGACTGAGTCCTGAATCATTTAACTTTATCAATCATACTATCATCATGACAGAAAAAGTAAACATTGAACAAAAGCTTTCCTTATTCTCTGATTATTTCAGCCCGAAAATTGCCGGCGAGCTGAATGGACAACACGTAAAACTGGTAAAATTTAAAGGAGAATTTGTATGGCACAAACACGATAATGAAGATGAGCTATTTTATGTACTGAAGGGAAGTTTCAACATGGAGTTCAGGGATAAAACAGTTGTAATAAACGAACATGAATTTTTAATTGTACCAAGAGGAGTTGAACACAGACCGGTGGCTGAACAGGAAGTTTCTGTTATGCTGTTTGAACCAGCAACAACTTTAAATACCGGCGATGCAGAAAGTGATTTGACAAAAGAAGTGTTAGACAGGATTTAAAAGCAAACAGGGATTTTAAGGTGAAGATTATTTCTGATTTGTTTACAGCAGAAAACCACTCTCTGTTGTTAAACACTGTACTATAGAAAAATACATCCAATTATTTTAAAAAAATAAATGACACTGCCATAGGGTTGTCAGTGCCCGCATGTATGTTTGTTTCTGACTCATTTAAGAAACAATATGATACAAACCAACATCAACCTGCTATTATTTACTCTTTTTTTCAATCACACAGCTTACAGCCTGTAAGCAAAATTAAAATACAAACACAATGGAACAATCTGCAACTGCTGCTGCAATAAACTTCCCTGTTCAGCCATCAGCCAGCTCTTCACAAAACGACTTTGATTTTTTAGAAGGCAAATGGAAAGTACATAACCGTAAATTAAAAACAAGGTTGAACAACAGCAATGAATGGGCAGAGTTTGAATCGGAACTTCATATGCGGAAAACCCTTGCCGGAACCGGTAATGTAGAAAACTACTATGCCGTATTTGACGGCAAGCCTTTTGAAGGTATGGCTATCCGTCTTTTAATGCAAAAACAAACCTGTGGACAATTTACTGGGTAGACAGTAATGGAGCAACAATGGATGAACATCCTGTTACCGGTTCTTTGAAAATGGATTGGGAAAGTTTTATGCCAATGATGTTTTCAATGAAAAAGAGATTGTAGTACTCTACCAATGGGATACTGCAAATCCTGATCACCCAAAATGGTCGCAGGCATTTTCAACTGATCATGGAAAAACATGGGAATGGAATTGGGAAATGACACTAACAAGGATTGAGTAACTGCCTGAACTTAAATACCGTCAAATTATTCCTGCTGAACACTTTGCTTTTACAGGCAGATGTTTTAATTTATACATTCTAAAAAATCTTTTATGAAACGTATAATACTGATTGCCGCAATATGCCTGTGTTTCAGCAGTACACTTCTTTCCCAGTCAAAACCTTACAATGTAGTATTTGACATTACTACTGCCGATACAGCAGTTCATCAGCGTGTTATCCGCTGGATCAACATGATCATCAGTTCAAACCCCGATGCAAAAATTGAGGTTGTGTTCTATGGAAAATCACTTGATATGGTTGTGCAGGAAAAATCGTCTGTAACAAATGATCTGAGAAAACTTGCTGCTGAAAAAAAAAGCAAGCTTTGTGGTTTGCCAGCAGGCCATGAAAGTACACAACATTGAAAAAGTCAATTGTTACCCGGTGTATTGACAGTTCCTGATGGTCTTTACGAACTGGTAAAAAAACAGGCAGAAGGGTTCGGCTATATTAAAGTAGTGAATTGAACCTGTTGACAGAAGAATCATTTATTTCCGAAAAACAACTAATTCTTCACCGGAATTTTATTGTACTTATTCCTGTATTCAATGGGTGTTAACCCTGTTACTTTTTTAAACACGGTTCTGAATGCTTTTGTATCGGTATAGCCCACATCAAACATTACTTCATTCATATTTTTTCGGCTTGTTTCAAAACTGCGCTTGGCCGCTTCTATCTTAATGCGGTGAATATATTCCAGCACTGAATTATTAGTTGCCTGTTTAAACCGGCGCTCAAAACTTCTGCGGCCAACAGCAACAAGATCGGCTAATTCATCAACTGCAATTTTATCACTGATATGCTGTTCAATATATTCCTGCGCTTTTTTAATGGCAGCATCTGAATGATTCTTTTGCACTTTGAACATAGCAAATGCTGTTTGACTGTCTCTGTCAATATCAACTGCAAAATATTTAGAAGCCAGTACTGCTGTTTCCCTGTCGGTATATTTTTCAACCAAATGCAAAAGCAGGTTCCAGTAAGAGTTGGCGCCGCCACTTGAATAAAGACGATGTTCTTCAGTAATAATGCTTCCATCAATTACTTCTACTTCAGGAAACATTTCCCTGAACTCATTTTGAAAGCCCCAGTGTGTTGAACATTTTTTCCCGTTGAGCAAACCTGTTGAAGCAAGTAAGAAAGCTCCTACGCAGAGAGAAGCAACCTCTGCACCATTTTCATACTGTTCATTGATCCAGGGTATCAGTATTTTATTTTTGTCAATGGCTGTTTGCATATCACCAAACAAAGCAGGAATAAAAACGATATCTGTTTTCTTTACGTCTTTCAGTTGCTTATCAGTATGTACAGAAAAAATTCCTTCGTTGATCTTTACTTCTTTTGTAGCTCCCACCAATTCAACATGAAACAGTGGTTCTTTACCGGATGCTGCCAGGAACTGGTTAACGGCAGAAAATAAATACTGAGGATCAGCAATGGCCTGCATGACCGAACTTTCCGGAACAAGAATGCTCACATTTTTCATTTGGCAAAATGGTTGGTTGCTGTAAAGATAAAAGAAGATACTGTCGTAAAACACCCTTTTATTGTCCATTTTGTACAGCTTATTTTCAACGGAGGCTCCGCATCTTTGTACTGTTGAAACAGGGATTGATTTTCACAACCAAAAAAATACAATGGAAACAGGAACATCAATCACAGTAGAAGCAACCGTACAGGCACCGGTTGAAAAAGTATGGTCATTCTATACATCTCC